>JBOICJ010000168.1:0-2553 GCA_050740035.1 Stenotrophobium sp.
AGGCCTCGGTGCCGACGTCGTCGGTGTTACCGGCGACTTCGACCTTGATGTCCGGATATGCCTTCAGTGTCTCAGCGGTCTGGTTGAGGATGTCCTTCGAATCCGGCGTCAGGCGTGCCGAGTCGAACTCGAAATTGACGCCCTTGAGTACGAAGGCGCTGTTGGCGGCGCAACCGTTGGCATCGACGGCTTCACCGTCCTTCGGGGTACGGCAGTCGTGGATCAGCGCGCAGCCATTGGGCAGAACCTTGGCGCCGGCCGGGGTGTGCGGACATTCATCGACATCATCCGGCACGCCATCGCCATCGCTGTCCAGCGGGCAGCCTTCGGCGTTGACCTTGGTGCCTGCGGGCGTGTTCGGGCACTTGTCGGCGCTGTCCGGCACGCCGTCGCCATCGCTGTCGGCTTCGACGGGCGGGGCGACCGGTTCGGTGACCGCCACTTCAGGCGCGGCGGGCGGCGCGGGTTCTTCGACCGTGCCCAACGGGATCAGCAGACCCACATTGAACACGCCGTCGTAGAACGCGCTCTTGTCGCCGCTGTGAATGCCGGCCTGATCGCGGAAATGTCCGTCCATCTGGTAGCGCGCTTCGGCGCGCAGCAGGATGCGCTTGGTGATCGGGTAGAGATAGCCCGCGCCGACGTTGAATACCGTGCTCTTGTAATTGGCGATCGGGCCGGGCAGGTTGTCGCCGGCGCCGTAGGCAACGCTCATGATGCCGTACAGGTCGGGCAGGCTCGACAGCGGGAACAGCAGGAAACCGACGCCGATGCTGCTCATCTTGAAATTGCCGCCGTAGCCGGGCGAGCTGGTGGGGGTGACGTCACCACTCGGACGAAAGCGCGAATAGGTGCCCATCAATTCGATGTTGAGGACATCGGTCATTTTCTTGCCGACCGCAATGGTGCCGCCGTAGCCGTCCTTGGTGCCGCGGGCCTTGTCGGCGAGCGTGTACGAGAACATCGGCGAAACATAAAACGACTTGCCCGGAACCGGCGAAGTGGCATGGCCGCCACCGCCACTGTCGTCGTCCTGCGCGAGCGCTGGCATGGCTACCGCCAGACTCAAGAGCGCGGCCAGCAGACCAATACGGTATTTCATACGTTCTCCCCTTTGCGATTTCGACAGCAGTTAGGTTTTCCCGCGCAAATCATAACAGGCCGCAAGGTTCGCAGCCCGCCGAATTTTCCGTTTTTTAACACGGTGTTCGCCGGGCTTACAACTGCATGGGTCGAGCCGCGTCGGGACATGCCGGCAGAACCGCTATACTTCGCGCCCTGAAAATCGTCCCGTGCCCATGGAACCCAACCAGATCAGAAGTGAGATTACAGCCCTGCGAGCGCGTTTCGACGCGCTCCGGGGCTATCTTTGACTATGACGTCAAGCGCGACCGGCTCGCCGAAGTCATCGCCGAAATGGAGCGCCCGGAATTCTGGAGCGACAACAAGCGCGCCCAGGAAATCGGCCGCGAGCGCGCCAAGATCGAGGATGTGCTGAAGCCAATCGACAAGGCCGATGGCGGTCTGCGCGATGCCGCCGAACTGCTGGACATGGCCGAAGCCGAGCAGGACAGCGCCACCATCGCCGAGGTCGAGCGCGACGTGCTGGCTCTGGCCAAACTGGCGGACGAGATGGAATTCCGCCGCATGTTCTCCGGCGAGATGGACAACACCAACGCCTATCTCGACATCCAGGCCGGCTCCGGCGGCACCGAGGCGCAGGACTGGGCCGAGATGCTGCTGCGCATGTACCTGCAGTGGGCCGACGACAAGGGTTTCAAGGCGGAATTGATGGAATGCTCCGCCGGCGAAGTCGCCGGCATCAAGTCGGCCAGTGTCTATGTCGAGGGCGCTTATGCCTTCGGCTGGCTGCGCACCGAGATCGGCGTGCATCGACTGGTGCGCAAGTCGCCGTTCGATTCCGGTAACCGGCGACACACTTCCTTTGCGGCGGTATTCGTGGCGCCGGAAGTGGACGACAATTTCGAGATCGAGATCAATCCGGCGGACCTCACTGCGGTCACCTATCGTTCGTCCGGTGCCGGCGGCCAGCACGTCAACAAGACCGAGTCGGCGATCCGCATCACGCACGAGCCCAGCGGCATCGTCGTCGCCTGCCAGACGCAGCGCAGCCAGCACGCCAACCGCGACCGCGCGATGAAGATGCTCAAGGCCAAGCTCTACGAGCGCGAAATGGAGAAGCGCACGGCTGCCAAGCAGGTGGTCGAGGATTCCAAATCCGACATCGGCTGGGGCAGCCAGATTCGTTCCTACGTGCTCGACCAGTCGCGCATCAAGGATCTGCGCACCGGCGTCGAGATCGCCGACACCGCGCGCGTGCTCAACGGCCATCTGGACCCGTTTATCGAAGCCAGCCTCAAGCAGGGGCTATGATGCGGCCACCCGCTGGTCGCTGAATCAGTAAAACATTTGTTATATTTTATATACTTAATTATATTTTAGTTTATAATTTATAACATCATTGAAGCCTCAATCCGCAACAGCGGGTGGGCGAAAAATCGGTCGAGAACGCTTATGAGTGAGCAGCAGCCT
>JBOICJ010000169.1:0-5337 GCA_050740035.1 Stenotrophobium sp.
TTGTGGCTGGGGCCCGATCCCGAGATCATGCGCAATCACAGCACCTCGCCGCGAACGCCGGCCGAGGATGCGATCCTCAAGAAGGGTCTTGATCCGCATGATGTCCATCACGTGCGCGGTCTGATCAATGCCGCGCTGTCCGAAGCTTTTTCGATGTGCAACCAGATGGGCGCAGCGCCCGGCGCGAAGTGGGGCGACCTTGTGACCGGCATCTATACCGCGCAAGGCGACCTGGCGATGATTGCGCCGCACGGCATCATCGCCTTCGCTGCCTGCTGCTTCTACCCGATCCGTTTCATCATCAAGAACTGGACCAACGACCCGACGGTTGGCGTCAAGGACGGTGACGGCTTCATCCATAACGACGCGCGTTATGGTGGCATCCACAACACCGACCAGTCGATGATGATGCCGCTGTTCTACAAGGGCGAACTGGTGTGCTGGCTGTCGGCGACCATCCACGAGGGTGAGAACGGCGCCTGCGAACCGGGCGGCATGCCCGCCGCGGCGGAAAGCAAGTACGACGAAGGCACCAAGATGTCGCCGTTCAAGGTCGTCGAAAACTTCAAGCTCAAGCGCGACCTGGTGACTTTCCTGCAGAACTCGGTACGCGATCCCAAGCTGCAACTGGAAGACATGAAGGTCAAGCTGCATTCGGTCATCCGCCTGCGCGAGCGCATCATCGCGATTCTCGACCAGTTCGGCCGGGAGGCGCTGATCGGCACGCTGCGCGTGCATCTCGAAGACACCGAAACCGAGATGCGCCGCCGCATCCGCGAAATGCCGGACGGCACCACCCGCGTGTTGCAGTTCATGGACTCCAGCCTGCGTGAGAATGCGATGCAGAAAATCGCATTGTCGATCACGGTCAAGGGCGATCGGATGATTCTCGATTTCCGCGGCACCGCGCCGCAGTTCCTGAATCGCTCGGTCAATACCAATATCGCTTCGTTCAAGGCGGCGCTGTGCACCGGCCTGCTGCAAAACATCTGGCCGGATCTGCCGCACACGATGGGCGTGCTATCGCCAATCGAGATCATCACCGATCGCAACTCGATCATCGATGCCGAGGGCGAGATGCCGCAGGCGATGAGTTTGATGCCGCTGTTCAAGGGCTGCGTGGTCTGGACCATCCCGATGAATAAGTTCAACTACAGCGTGCCGACCAAATACTCGGCCTGCATCGCCTCGCAGTACGACCAGGCGGCGACTTTCATCTATGGCGGTCTGACCCAGCACGGCGATGTCACCGGGAATTTCTGCGCCGACATCAACGGCAACGGCCAGGGCGCGCGCAGCAATGCCGATGGCGAACATTCGGTATCGCCGGTGTTCGGCTTCATGGCCGATTCCGGCGAGCACGAGATCAACGAAGAAGATACGCCGATCATCCGTCTTGGCGCGCAGCGTCTGGCCAAGGACCGCATCGGCTGGGGCAAATACCGCGCCGGCATGGGTTACGAGCAGATCGCCACCGCGCGCGGTTCCGGCATGTGGGGTTTCATGGTCGGCTGCGAGGGCTCCAAGTTCCCGTCCGCGCAAGGGCTGTTCGGCGGCTATTCCTGCCCGTCCTACCAGTTGATGAAGATCAAGGGCATCAACATCTTCGAGGAATTGAAGAAGAACCCGAAGGTGGTCGAGGTTTTCGACATCGTCGAACTGATGAACAAGCAGCCGATCAAGGGCGGCAAGTACAGCAGCAACGACATGGGCTTGACCTTCGAGCTGTGCAACGAAGGCGAGATTTACATGATCTGCCAGGGTTCCGGCGGCGGCTATGGCGACGTGCTGGAGCGCGACCCGAAACTGGTGATGAAGGACCTTGAAGAGGATCTGATGTCGCACGAAAACGCACGCGACATTTACAAGGTGGTCTACGACGAAAAAACCCTGGTGGCGGATGAAGCGGCGACGCAGAAACTGCGCGCCGAATACCGCAAGCAACGCATCAAGCGCGGCAAGCCGTTCGATCGGTTCTGCAAGGAATGGGTCACGCCGGAGCCGCCCACGCATATTCCGTATTTCGGTTCGTGGGGCAACCTCAAGGAAATCTATGCCACGACCATGGGCCAGCGCGTGAAGATGGCGTCCGACCAGTTGCAGGGTGCGTTCATGCTCAATCCCAAAGATGTGCGTATCTCTCAGCTTGAGGGCGAACTGGCGCAGGCCAAAAACCAGCTTGAGTCCTGCCGCAAGAAATCCGGTCCGACCAAGACCCCTGCAAGGAGAAAAAAATGACCGACTATGGCAAGGCTTTTCGGGTGGATGGCAAAGTGGCACTGGTCAGTGGCGCTGCGCGCGGCATTGGCGCCGCGATCGCCGAAGCCCTTTCGCAGGCCGGTGCCAGCGTGCTGGTCACCGACGTCCTCGAGAAACCGGGACAGGAGACGGTGGCGCGCCTGCGCAAGTCCGGCGGCAAGGCTGAATTCCACAAGCACGATGTCACCGACGAACCGCAGTGGGCCTCGGCGGTGGCGGCGGCGATCAAGCATTTTGGCGGGCTCGACATCGTCGTCAACAACGCCGGCATCGAAACCGCCGCGTTGCTGTCGCAGTGCACGCTGGAGGATTTCCGCCGGGTGATGGACGTCAATGTGTGCGGCGTGTTCCTCGGCCTCAAGCACGCGGTGCGCACGATGATGCCGGGCGGCGCCGCGGGCAAGGGCGGCGCGATCATCAACATGTCCTCGGTCGCCGGCCTGGTCGGCACCACCGGCCATATTTCGTATCACACCTCGAAGGGTGCGGTGCGTCTGATGACCAAGGCGGCGGCGGTGGAATGCGCCCAGCTCGGCACCGGCATCCGCGTCAACTCGGTGCATCCGGGCATCGTCGATACCGAGATGGGCACCAACTTCGTCAAGCACGCGGTCGATCTCGGCCTGGCGCCGGACTACGCGACCGCCGAAACCGCTTTCAAGGCCGCGCATCCGATGGGCCACTTCGGCGAACCGGCGGATGTCGCCAGTGCGGTGATCTATCTGGCGTCGGACGCGGCGAAATGGGTGACGGGAACGGAGATGGTTCTCGACGGCGGTTACACCGCGGCCTGAGACGCCATGACCGCGCTACTCGACACCATCGCCGCATCGGGCCGGCCGCTGTTGTGGCTGGAGCACGCCACCTACAGCGGCGGCTTGCTTGCAGCCGGAAATATCCCGTGGCTGGACGTTTCGGCGCTGGTCGCCTGGCAGCGCAAGGCGCAGGGCCTGCTCAAGCCGGATGTTGCGACACTGCCGCTGGAGCCACTGATCGGTGCGTGGTTGCAGCAGCATCCGCAACTGACCGCGGCGATGGGTCAGAAGCGGCGCGCACTTTATCCGTTGAAGACGCTGCTCGCGGACGAGGCGCTGCGTGCGCACGTGGCGGAAGCGCTGTCGGGTTTGCGCAGTTGTTTCCCCAAGCTGCCGCTGGCGCTGGTGATCCCTTCGCCGCGCAGTTGGCCGGCGCAGGCGTATGGACAGGCGCTGGGTAGCGTGGAGGGCGTCGAGATCGGTGCCGACGAAATCGACAGTGCGGCGATGTACATTGCCGACTTTCTGCGCCGCTTCGGCGACTCCGGTATCGATGCGCTGCTGCTGGAGGAGGCGCCGGAGGCGGTGCCCGCCAGTGCCGCCGAAATCGAGTGGTACCGGCCACTGCTGAATGTCTGCGCCCACTACCGCTGGAGCTGCGGCCTCAGGTTTCCGCGCACTGACGGCAAATTCGAGTCGGTCGAAGGCGTGTCCTTCATCATTGCGCCTGTGGCCGTGACCACTGTGGTTGCAGGAATCTCGGTACCGGACAGTTTCTGGAGCGATGGCGTCGTGCCGCAGTGCCCACCGGGCGGGTTCCGTTTCGCTGAAATCGCGGCGGACGCCAATCCCGAAGCCGTGCTCGAGCGGCTCGCGGCGTTGCGCTGATGGCTATTCATCAAGACGACAGGACTGGAGACGGCATGCCAATGTTCCCATGCAAGCTGGAGCACGTCTGCCATTTCAGCGCGGGACTACAGCATCCGCCGGAAGCGATTGGCCCGATTGCCGAAGGGCTGCGGGTCAATTTCTACATTACCGGCGGCGAGATCAGCGGGCCAAGATTGCGCGGGCGGGTGCGCGCCGCTGGCGCGGACTGGTTCACGATGCGCAGTGATGGCGTCGGCATCCTCGATGTGCGCACGACGATCGAAACCCACGATGGCGCATTGGTCTACCTCACCTACAGCGGCATTGGCGACGCCGGCGCCGATGGTTACCAGAAGATGCTGAGCGGCAATCTGCCGGCCATTCTGCCGTTGCGCACCACGCCGCGCATGCACACCGCGCATCCCGATTACCAGTGGCTCAACCGGCTTCAGTTTCTGAGCATCGGCGAGGCCGATCTGGTGAAAAACATCGTGCGCTACGACATCTATGCAGTGCGCTGAGTCACGCCGAAAAGGAGTGCGGTCATGATCAATGAAGGGGAGCTGCTCTGGGCGCCGCGCCGTGAATTCGCAGAGGCGTCGAATCTCGCCCATTACATGAAATGGCTGGATCAGAAGCACGGCAGGTCTTTAGCCAATTATCACGAACTGTGGCGCTGGTCGGTGACCGACATCGAGGGTTTCTGGGCCTCGATCTGGGAGTATTTCAAGGTCGATTCGGAGACGCCCTACCGGCAGGTGCTGGACCAGCGGGTGATGCCGGGCGCACGCTGGTTCGAAGGCTCGCGGGTCAACTACGCCGAGCATCTGCTGCGCCACGAAGCCGCCGCGGCGCCCGACGAAATCGTCTTCCACCACGTTTCGGAAAACCGCCCGCTGGCGACGATGACCTGGCACGAACTGGGCCGGCAGGTGCGCATCCTGGCGACGCAGCTGCGCGCGATGGGCGTGGTCCCCGGCGATCGCATCGTGTCCTACATGCCCAACGTGCCGGAAACCGCGATCGCGATGATGGCGGCGACCGCCATCGGTGCGGTGTGGTCGTCGGCGGCGCCGGAGTTCGGCACCCGCACGGTGATCGAGCGCTTCTCGCAGGTCGCGCCCAAGGTGCTGTTCGCGGCCGACGGTTATCGTTTCGGCGGCAAGGACTTCAAGCGCGAGGGCGAGGTGCGTCGCATCGTCTCGGAATTGCCGACGCTGGAGCGGGTGATCTGGCTGCCTTATCTGGACACGGCCGCTGCGATTCCCGATCTGCCCAATGTGTCGTCGTGGGCGCGTGTGATGGGCCAGCCGCAGGTGCCGCGCGAGTCGTTCCGCTACGAGCGCGTGGCCCACGATCATCCGCTGTGGGTGGTGTTTTCTTCGGGCACCACCGGTTTGCCCAAGGCGATCGTGCACAGCCATGTCGGCGTACTGGTCGAGCATCTCAAGCT
>JBOICJ010000170.1:0-4541 GCA_050740035.1 Stenotrophobium sp.
CTCCCCCACCCAACCGTGTTGGTTGACCAGGCTTCGGGTAAAACGGGCCAGCGCCTGCAGCTTCGGATCGCGCGGATCATGACCCGCGCGCAGGGCCGTGAGGCTCGCATCATCCATCTCGGCCACATGGCGGGCCACAGAACTGTGCGCCGCCACGCAGAATTCGCAGCCGTTTTCGACGCTCGCCGTCAGGCTCACCACAATCTGCTCCTGCTGACTGAGTGAGGTCTGGCTGAACGCGGCGGAGAGATCCAAGGCGCCTTTCAATGCCGCCGGAGCGGCCGCCAATCCCGCGTACAGGTTCGGGATAAAGCCCAGTTTCTTGTGTAGTGCGTCCAGCAACGGTTGCGCTTTGGCTGGAGCAGTTTCAGGACTGAAAAATGTGAAGTCATTCATGAGGGATTCTCCTTACTAATCGGTCCGGATGGTTTTACCACCCAAAGTTCATCCTGCTCACGGAGCAGGTACAAGGTAAAACATGCTGCAAGCATCGGCAGCGCCGCAAAAAAGAGCAGATTGACCCCGTGAAAGGGGGCAAGATACTGGCGATACGAGGCAATCGTCGAGACGGCATGCAAAACAAACACCGCCGCATAGCTGAGTCGTCGGTGGTAACCGATTACAAAAGCAAGCAGCACAATGAGTTCAAGACCGGCAATGGCGTACACCGCCCAATGGGACGCAAGCGGCAAATGATAGAAATGCGCGAAGATACCTGTCACGTCTGCTGGCCGAATGAACTTGTTGAACGTCCACATCAACATGGTGATAAATATACTGAGACGCAGGCAGAGCAGGGAGATTGCGAGCCGCCGGGAGAGATTCATGTCAGTGCTCCTCTCGACAGCTTGTGCGGGCATCCATTAATCGCGCCCGTCAAAAACCGCCATTTTCGCGGAACGTTCATCAGGGCTTGAACATGGGGCATCATTTCATCCAGCCACGTGGCTCCCCAACAAGCATCCGCAATGTCAGGGGCGGCCAAGGCACTACACCTCATAGCCCTGGACTTCATCTGGAGTCACCTCTACCCCTAAACCAAGGGCCATTCGATTCACGAAATTGAAGTTCGCCGCAATCAGCGTGATATTCGATATTTGTTCGTCGGTGAATTCTTTCTCACGCATGGATTGAACGTCAGTCTCTGACATCTCTGCCGGTGTGCGCGTCAATTTCATCGAATAGTCCAGCATGGTTTGAAGACGGGAGGGTAAGTTTGCGGTTCGGTAGTCTTCACCGGGCGCTTGCAGAACCCCACGATCTTTCTCGTAGTGTCGGAGCGCTTCCGTGTGATGCTGAATGCAGTATTGACATCCATTGGCTGCGGACACCACGACTGCAACCATTTCTCGTTCCCGTCGGGGCAAAGGGTTCGTGCCAAAAAAAGCAGCTGCAGATACAACTCTAGGTGAGTCTTGACCGAGAGGGGATTGAGACTCTGCACCTTCATGATGTTCGCGATTTTCCCTCGCCGTTCGGCGAGATCATCGTAAATCTTCTTCAAGGTTCCCCGGCCTTCTGATTCCCTGATGACTCGAATCCACGCCATGTTCGTACCTCAAGACTCATACCGAGCGTCGGTATTCATCTGCGTAACTCGGCCGCGGGTACGGCTCGCACCCGGTCGCCGCACGAGCGTGCCAGTTTCAGGGTGGCATTGCGGCTGCCGCCATCCTCCGCGATCAGTTTGTGATAGGCGGCGCACTGCGGCTGTATATCGGCCAGCGTTTCACCGATCAGCGCGGCTTCGTTCGGGACCGGGAGGATTACCGAGAAACGCATTTCAGTTCAGGGCGCCGCCGCAGCTCGATCCCTGCCCCGCGGTGCAGCCGTAGCAATGTTCCGCCACGGCGATGGGCTTGCCTTCCAGTTCGGCGTTCAACAAATCGCGCAACTGTGGTCGCGGCTTGCCATTGAATTTCAGCGGCAGACCGAGCACCTGATTGAAATCACAGTCATATACATAGCCTTGCCAGTCCACGCTGATGAGCGTGCGGCACATGACATTCGGCAGGTTGGCAGGTTGATGTGCGGCGCGCAGCGTCGCCAGATACTCCTGATACTGTCCCTTGGACACCAAGGTGCTGCCGAAACGGCCGATGGGCATATTGGCCAATACGAACAGCTCGTTGAAATGTATCCCCCAGTGCTCGTTCAGCTCACGGATATAATCGGCCTTCAGCTTGGCCTGGGGCGCAGGGAGAGACACACCCGGCGGGTTGTAAACCAGGTTCAAGGTGAGCCCGGAGTCCAGTAGGCCATAACCGAGCGCATTGAGGCGTTTAAGTGCGCCGATGCTGGCCTCGTAAGCGCCCTTGCCGCGCTGCCGATCCACATTTTCTTCGGTGTAACACGGGAGGGAAGCAACTACTTCCACCTCGTTTGCTGCCAGGAACTCTCCCAGATCCTCGTAACCGGGCTCCATAAGGATCGTGAGGTTGCAGCGGTCTATGACATGCTTGCCGAGTCCGCGTGCTTCGCTGACCAGCCGGCGAAAATGCGCATTCATCTCCGGTGCGCCGCCGGTGATGTCCAATGTCTCAATATTTGGGCGCTTGAGGTAGGCGAGCACCGTTTGTACGGTTTCCAAGTCCATCTCTTCAGTACGATGCGGGCCGGCGCTCACATGGCAGTGCACGCAGGACATATTGCAGCGGTAGCCGAGATTCACCTGCAGCGTCTGTACTCGTCCGCGGTGCATGGTCGGAAAGCTGGTGTTCTTGAGCAACGGCAATACAGCGTGCATGTTTCAGACCTCACGATGACAAACAGTGCGCCAATGGTGTGCCGCAACCGGGAGCAGCGTAAAAATTCCGAGCAGCGCCAAGGCGCCGATCAGACCGGGAGACAGCAGGCCATGCAGCGAATGGAGGCCGCCGAACTGCTGGCCCAGATTGGCGTAGATGAAGCTGCCGGGAATGATGCCGATAAAGGTGCCAGCTATAAATTGCTGCAGGCGGATGGCGGTAAAGGCGGCTGCCAGATTGACCAACGAGAATGGGAACAGCGGCACCAATCGAACGAACAGCAGGTAATTGAAGACATGCTGCTCGAATGCGTGCATCAACCGCGCGGCACTCGGGCGGTGTTCGAGCCGCTTACGCACCAGCCCACCAATCAGGTAGCGGGCGATCAGAAAAATTATCGTGGCGCCTAGCGTGGCCGAGATCACGATCAGCGTACCGCCCACCCAGCGGCCAAACAGAAAACCGATGAGCAGCGACAGGATGACGTCTACTGGGAGGCTGAGCGCCGCCGTCAGAATGTAAACGGTACCAGCAACGAACAATGCACTCACGTAATGTCGCTGCACCAGAATTTTCAGTGCGTGATCCTCTGCCAGTAAATAATAAAGATTGAGCAAGCGGCCGCCGCCGAACACGTAAAATGCCACTAGCAGAGCGACGAGGGCGCCAATGATGAGCAGGCGCGGCGCGAGCTTGCGAAACAGGCCGGCGGTCTCAGGCATGGGCGCCCCGCAAGCGGAACAGTCGCTGCAGCCAGCGACGTTTCGCCGGCGTCAGCCGCCGTTTCATGGGCTCGTCGGCTATAAAGCGATTGATTTGTGCGAGCGCCGGGTAAAGATGAATGGTCGCGGAAATGTCCGCGGCTTTGAGACCGTGAGTAATGGCCAGCGCAAATTCATTAATCAGCTCGCCCGCGTGCGGGCCTACGATCGCCGCGCCCAGAATGCGGCCGCGCCGTCCGGTCAGAATTTTGGCAAAGCCGACCGTCTCGCCATCCGTCAGGGCGCGGTCCACGCGTGTGAAAGGCACACGATAGATCCGGTGTTCGACACACAGCCGCTGGGCCTCTACTTCGGATAAACCCACGCGCGCCACTTCCGGCTCGGTGAAGGTGCACCAGGGAATAGCGCGCGTCGCGACTCGAGCCGGTAGATGAAAAAGAGCGTTGCGCAACACCACTCCCGCCTGATGCTCAGCCATATGAGTGAAGCGGTAAGGGCCGATGACATCACCGCAGGCGTAGATGTGATGTTGACTGGTGCGCAGCCGCGCGTCCACCCGTAGCTGGCCGTGTTCGCAGCGAACGTCAGCGTTTTCCAGCCCCAGCTCTTCGAGCATCGGGCGCCGCCCGGTGGCGACCAACAGATGACTGACAGCGTATTCCTTTCGGGATTGGTCCGCGTCGTGGTAAATGATCCGAATACCGCCGTCCGCCTGGCGGGCAAGCTGTTCGACTCGGGCACCGGTGATCAGTTGCGCGCCGTCTTGGCGCAATTGCTTCTCCACGACCTCCGCCACATCCGTGTCCTCCAGCGGCAGCAAGCGCGGTACAGCCTCCAACAAGATCACTTCACTGCCCAAACGAACAAATGCCTGCGCCAGCTCCACGCCGATCGGTCCGCCGCCGATCACCGCGAGCCGTGGCACCGATTCGCCCAGGGAAAAGACAGTCTCGTTGGTGAGATACGGCACCTCGCTAAGGCCAGGAATAAGCGGAATGAAGGGCACGCTGCCGGTGGCGATGACGAAACGGCGTGCGCTGAGAGTGCGGCCCGCGACCGCGATGTGATGGGG
>JBOICJ010000171.1:0-5076 GCA_050740035.1 Stenotrophobium sp.
TCCCAGCACACCAGCACGCCGAGTTTGCCGACGCTGGTTTGTATCGGTGTGAAGCCGCCGCCTGCGGCCGAGCCTGCATCACCAGGGGTGAAATAGAACTTCTCGTAGTAGCCGGGATCGTCCGGAATGTGCATCTTGCGGTAAGTACCGGCCAGCGAGCCGTCGCGTTCCAGCACCACGGCGGTGTTGTGATACAGACCGGGCGCGCGCTTCTCGAACAGCGAGCCGACGATGACGATGCCGAGTGATTTCGCCAGCTTGCCGAGCCACTGCGTCGACGGGCCGGGAATGGTCTCGGCCAGGTCGAACAGGTCGGTGTTCTCGTGCTGGCAGAAATACAGCGAGGTATGCAGTTCCTGCAACAGCACCAGTTGCGCGCCACCGGCGGCTGCGGCACGGATGCCGTCTTCCGACATTTGTAGGTTGATCTTACGATCAGCGGTGCAGGGCTGTTGCACCAGTGCGACGCGGAGAGTGTTCGGCTTCATGGAAATTGGGGACTGTCCCTAATTATTTCGGGAGCTGCATGGTGATGCAGTGCAGGCTGCCATATTGCTGGATCAAGGCGCGGCAGTCGATACCGATGACTTCTCGCCCGGGGAAGCAGGGCCGCAGACGTTCGAGGGCGATGGCGTCATGGCGTTCATTGCCATAGATCGGCACCAGTACCGCGCCGTTGAGAATCAGGAAATTCGGATAGCCCGCGGGTAGGCGCTTGCCGTCTTCGTCATGGATCGCAGTGGGCAACGGCAGCGGCACCAGTGTATAAGGCTGGCCGTTGCTCTGGCGCAGCGCCTGTAATTCCTGCTCCAGCAACTGGAGATCGTCGTAATGCGCATCGCTGCGATCATCGCAGGCCTGGTAGGCGATGGTGTGTGCATCGCAAAAGCGCGCGATGGTATCGATGTGGCCGTCGGTGTCGTCGCCGATCAGGTCGCCGTGTTTGAGCCACAGCACGCGGCTCAGGCCGAACCAGTCCTTGAGCCGCTGTTCGATCTGCGCTTTGTTGAATTGCGGATTGCGCGTGGATGCGAGCAGGCAGCGCTCGGTGGTCAGCAGCGTGCCGAGGCCATCGCTCTCGATGCCGCCGCCTTCGAGCACGAAGTCGAGGGTCTCGACGTTACCCGGCCAGACCTTCTGCTCGGCGAGCTTGCGGGTGATCTGTGTGTCCAGCGCCGCGTCGAACTTTTTGCCCCAGCCGTTGAAGACGAAATCCAGATGCACCGGCTTGCCATCGCGAAAGACTGTGACCGGGCCGTGATCGCGCGCCCAGACATCGTTGCTGGCGACCCGGTAAATCCGCAGCCGCGCGGCGCTGGCACCAGCGTCCACCAGGCGTTGCTTCAACGCCGCCGGGTCGAGGCCGTAGCCGATGATCACGTTCTCATATCGGCTGATGGCAACGGCGATGGCGATGAAGTTGCGCTCGACGGCGTCGAAGTGGCGGGCGAAGTCGCCATCGGCGCGCGGCCAGGTCAGTTGCACGGCGGTTTGCGGCGCCCATTCGGCAGGCAACAGTGCGATTTGCGGCGACGGCGACATCTGCGAATCCTCAAATGAAACGGGGCGCTTGCGCGCCCCGATGGTGTCTCATTTTACCGCGCTTCAGGGCGCCGGTTTGAGCTCGTCCTTGTGATAAATCTTGGGTGGCTGTCCCGGCACCACCGCGTCGATCACATGCGAGCGTTCGAAAAATACCGAGAAGTCCGGGTAGTCCCAGCGCGTGATCGGCGGTTGTTGTGGCGTGCTGCCGCCGACGGCGCCGTGCTTGAGCTTGGGCTGGCCGAATTCCTTGGCGACTTCGGCCATGTCCTGACCCTTGCGCGGCAGGATGACGTTGGCCGGCGCCGTGCCCGGCATGGTGGTTTCCGCGTTTTGCGGCGCAGGCGTTTGCGGCATCGCCAGGTCGTCTGCATTCGCCGCTGCGCAGACCACGGACAGGCCCAGTGCCGCCACCAATAAAGTCTTTTGCATAAGTCACTTAGTCTCAAATGCTGGCGTGAACTATAACACCGCACGGAGCCATGCAACAGCACTGGCGACGGGCCTTCGTTATATAGTCAGCAACGAATCCGGCACGAAGCGCAGGGCATGAAGCTTGCGTATGGAACGTGATGAATCCGATGCTCTCCCCAATCCACCCGAATGACGCCGCCGCCGGATTGCCGCCTGCGGCCTGGAGCGGCGTGGAAGGCGCCGTTGCCGACCGTCGCGGCCGCCGCAAGCGCAAGCTGCGCGTGTCCCTGACCGACCGCTGCAACCTGCGCTGTCCTTACTGCATGCCCGATCAGCCGCAGTGGCTGCCCAAGGCGCAGATCCTGCGCCGCGAGGAACTGCTGCGCCTGATCCGGTTATTTGTCGAACGGCTTGGGATCAGGGAACTGCGTCTGACCGGCGGCGAACCGCTGCTGCGCAAGGATGTCGATGTCATCGTCGGTGAGTGCGGCAGCCTGCGCTCGCGAGGGCTGGAGCGCATCTCGCTGACCAGCAACGGCATCCTGCTGGCCAGCCGCGCCGCGGCGCTGGTGAGCGCCGGGCTCGACGATGTCAATGTCAGTCTCGATGCGCTGGACGAGGCCGCGTTCGCGCGCATGTCCGGCGGCCACGGCAGCGCCGCCGCAGTGACGACCGGGATTCTCGCCGCGCGCGATGCCGGTTTGCCGGTGAAGATCAATACCGTGGTGATGCGCGGCTACAACGAGCAGGAAATCCTGCCGCTGCTGCGCTGGGCGCGCGCGCAGCGGGTGCCGTTGCGCCTGATCGAATTCATGCCGCTCGATGGTAGCGGCGCGTGGTCGGCGGAGCGGGTGGTGGCGGAGACCGAGATGCTGGCGCCGCTGCGCGATGAGTTCACGCTGGAGCCGATGCCGGTCACCGACGAGCCCGCACGCTACTATCGCGTCAACGGCGACTACACGCTCGGCGTGATCTCGACCATTTCCAAACCGTTCTGCCAGCGCTGCGACCGCCTGCGCCTGACCGCGACCGGCGAGTTGTATGCCTGCCTGTTTTCGGCCCAGGGCCGCGATCTGCGCGCACCGTTACGCGAGGGCGCCGACGATGAGACGCTGCTCGCGGCGATACGCGGGCATGTCTGGTTCAAGGAAGCAGGTTACGCTTCCACCGGATACGTTGAGCGTCCCATCAGCATGCACACGCTCGGTGGGTGAGCCGCGCGTTGTACGCGAAGCACCGCTTCGCGCGCGGCGAACGCTCGGCCAAGGATGGCCGGGCCGGGGTCAGCGACGAAGTGTTGCAGTTGCGCCATGGATGGCGGGACAAGGGCGGGAGAGACTCTGCTGTAGCGAAGCACCGCTTCGCGCGCGGCAAATGCCCGGCCGCGACGGCGAAGTTGGGGTAGATCGGGCAATTGAAACAAGGAATGATTTGATGCAGATACAGATCGAACTGCACGGCGTGTTGTGTCGCCTTGCCGGCGCGCAGCGTCTCACCGTGCCATTACCCGAACCGGCAACGGTTGCCGATGTCATCGCCGCAGTCGAGGCGCGGGTGCCCGAAATGGCGGAGCGTCTCGAAGTCACCGCCTGTGCGATTGACGATACGCTGGTGCCACGCAATACGTTGTTGTCCGGCGATGAAATATTAGTGCTGATTCCGCCGGTGAGTGGCGGCTAGAAAATTTTATGAATCGCCTGACCGAAAATACGCTCGATATAGAAGCCCTGCTGGCGCAGACCGAAGCCCCCGACTGCGGCGCGCTGGTGGTTTTCGGCGGCACCGTGCGCTTCGACGATGGCGTGCGAATGATCGATTACACCGCTTACGCGCCGCTGGCGGAAAAGGCTCTGGCGGAGATCGAACAGGAAACGCTGCGGCGTTTCGACATCCGCCACTGCCGCCTCGTGCATCGCACCGGATTGCTCAAGCTCGGCGAATTGTCTGTGCTGGTGGTGGTGCGCGCCGGTCATCGTGGTGCGGCATTCGATGCAGCGCGCTGGGCCATCGACACGCTCAAGCTGCGCGTGCCGGTGTGGAAGGAAGAGCATTTCGACGATGGCCGCAAGACTTTCGTCGAAGGAACACCGATATCGAAATCGACATGAAACGGATTACGCTAGCCGGCATGGCGCTGATTTCCGCGATGACCCTGACCAGCACTGCCGCCAGCGCGGACACTGCCAATATCGCGGTCGCCGCCAATTTCATCGAAACCGCGCGGGCCATCGAGCCGCAATTCGAACGCGTCACCGGGCAGCGCGTGCAGTTCAGTTCAGCCTCGACCGGCGCTCACGACGCGCAGATTCGTCATGGCGCTCCCTTCGATGCCTGGCTGGCTGCGGATGCGGCCCATCCGGCAGCGCTGGAAAAAGATGGGTTGAGCGTGCCCGGCAGCCGTTTTACCTACGCCATCGGCAAGCTGGCCCTGTGGAGCGCTACGCGCGCGGCGCTGGACCAAAAATCGCTGAACCAGCTCGTGCCCGCCGACAAGCTTGCCATCGCCAATCCCCAACTCGCGCCCTACGGTGCCGCTGCGCAGGCGGTCTTGCAGAAGCTGGGCCTGTGGGATGCGCTGCAACCGCATCTGGTCAGCGGCCAGAACATCGGCCAGACCCTGCAATTCGTCGCCAGCGGCGCGGCGGCGATGGGTTTCGTCGCGTATTCGGAAATTCGCGGCAAGGGCGGCGTCAGCTGGCTGCCGCCGCAAGACCTGTATCCGCAGTTGGTGCAGCAGGCGGTTTTGCTCAAGCACGGTGCCGGCAATGCCGCCGCCATCGCCTGGCTGCACTACCTGCGCAACGACGCACGGCCCGCGATCCGCGCGGCCGGTTACGACACGCCCGAATAAATGCCGCTCTCCGCCGACGATTGGCAAAGTCTTTTGCTGACGCTGCGTCTGGCAGCCGCGACCACCGTGGTGCTGGTGGTGCTGGCGTTGCCGCTGGCGTGGTGGCTGGCGCGCAGCCGGCATCCGCTGCGTCACGTCATCGAGGCCTTGGTGGCTCTGCCCTTGGTGCTGCCGCCGACGGTCATCGGTTTTTATCTGCTGCTGCTGTTTGCCGGCCACGGACTCAATTTCACTTTCACCGGCCTGCTGATCGGTTCGGTGCTGTATTC
>JBOICJ010000172.1:0-17632 GCA_050740035.1 Stenotrophobium sp.
GCGTCAATCTCTCCGCCAGCGGCTCGACCATTTTCACCATCAATCGTTACGGTGATCTTTACACGCGCAACTTCGATTTCGATCTTTCCGGCGACGACAGCCTGTTCTTCAAGTATTCCTACGAGGACCTGCGCGGCGTCAGCGGTTCTGCGATCCAGTTGCCGGGGTTCGACTGGCTGCATCAGCCCAAGGTACCGGGCGCGATCACCGACGACATCAGCGTCCACAAGGTCGGCATCGACATGGATCACCGCATCCTGCGTGTCGAGGGCGAGGACGCCGATGGCCGCACCGGCTACTGGGAGAAGGATTACCACGACATGAACGCGGCGGACTGGAAGTTCACACGCACCGACCGGCCGCTGCGCGGCACGCTGCTCGACAACCGGCCGTACGATAGCTCGCTGGACGACGCCGGCCCGAGCGAAGATGCCGGCTACCAGCGCAACATGAGCCAGTTGGCCGCAATTG
Organism: Stenotrophobium sp.; assembly: GCA_050740035.1. GTDB lineage: Bacteria > Pseudomonadota > Gammaproteobacteria > Nevskiales > Nevskiaceae > Stenotrophobium. The sequence goes on from JBOICJ010000172.1 coordinate 472, forward strand.
CGCAGCACCCGCATGTGACCGGCGACGGCGACTGGGCCGGCGAACTGCCAGATTTCAATTTCTACTGCCCGCCGGACGTGCTGCGCATCTGGTTTTCGCCGGATGAATCGTTGGATCTGATCCTGCACACCACCGATACCATTCGCCAGACGCCATCGGCGCGCGGCTTCAGTCTGATTCCGCGGATGTTCGACGGCGACATCGAGATTCCGGCCGACACCTTCGCCCATCTCGACACGCTGCCGGCCAAGTCGCAGGAATTCATCCAGCACTACCTCAAGGGCAAGCGTTTCACCGACATCACCCTGACCGGCGTCACCGGCCAGATCACCTTCCTGAATTTCGGATGGCAGTTCAACAAATCCTGATGCAGTTGAAATTATCCGCGATGGGTCTGCGTCTGTTGTGTATGGTCTTGGCGGCTGTGACCGGCCTGTGCGGCTGCGTCCAATCCACGGCTCCGGCAGCCGACGCGGCGGTGCCGATGCCGACCGGACCGCTGCGCGCCGATGGCCGCTGGCTGCGCGACCAGCAAGGCCGTGTCGTGATCCTTCATGGCCTGCAGCTCGCGCACAAGACCGCGCCTTACTATCCGCCGCCGGCGAGCTTTACCGAGGACGACGTGCGGCTGATTCGTGAAGCCGGTTTCAATGCCGTGCGCCTGGCTTGGTTCTGGAAAGGGCTGGAGCCACAGCGCGGACAGTACGACGACGCGTATCTGGCGCAGTACCTGCGCCAGGCCGGGCTGATCGCCGGCCAGGGATTGTTCGTGATGCCGGAATTTCACCAGGATCTCTATAACGAGCAGACGCTGGGTGCGGGGTTTCCGGACTGGGCGACGTTCACCGACGGCGTGCCGTCGCTGCCGGATACCGGCGCTCTGAATTTGTATAACCCGGCGACGGCACGGGCTTTCGACAATCTGTACGCCAACCGCGATGGCATCCAGGACGCCTTTGCCGACGCCTGGCGCCAGATCGTCGTCGCACTGCGCCCCTATCGCGCGCAGTTGGTCGGTTACGACTTGTTCAACGAGCCCGCCGCCGGCACCCAGAATCTGCTCTGCTCGCAGCCGGCGGGGTGCCCGCAGTTCGATCTGCTTTCGCTGCAACCGTTGCAGGACAAGCTGGCAGCAGCGGTGCGCGCGGAGGATCCGCAGAGCATCGTCTGGTACGAGCCGCATATCTTTTTCGATTTCAGCGTGGCCTCTTATCTGCAAGCGCCACCTGCTGAGACCGGCCCGGTCGGCTTCGCGTTTCACGATTATTGCCTGACGGCGATCGTGACCGGCAAGCCGGATCACGAGTCGCAAGCGCCGGGCTATGTCCTCTGTCCCGCGCTCGACGATCTGGTTTTCAGCAACGCCGAGGCAACCGCTGCGCGGATAGGCGCGCCGCCGCTGTTCAACGAATTCGGCGATACCCAGGATCTGACCGATATCCGGAGAATGATCGCGCTGGCCGACAGCCGGCGCATGGGCTGGATGTACTGGGCCTACAAGAACTGGGTTGATGTACCCGGCGGCGCCGGCGATGGCAGCCTGTTCGGCAATGACGATGACAACAGCACCTTGCGCGCCGCCAAGCTCGACGTACTGTCCGAACCCTATCCGGTGGCGGTCGCCGGCACGCCGGACCACTATGGCTTCGATCCCGGCAGCGCGCAGTTCGAGTTGAGCTTCACGCCCGATCATTCGATCCAGGCCGCGACTGTGGTGTTCGCCGCGCCGCGGCACTACCCGCACGGTTATCGCGTCCAGATCACCGGCGGCAGGGTTCTGTCGCCCGCCGGTTCGCCGTACCTGACCGTGGTGGCCGATCCATCCGCCACCACGGTCAAGCTGAGCCTGTCGCCGCCTGTCGACTGAATCCTGCCGCCGCTGACCGCGAACAGGCTCAGTGCCCGCCGGAACCGGAATTGGAGTCGGCAGGTTTTTGCGCCGGCTCGACGATCACGGTACAGGTCATGCCCGAGACCAGCCGTACGCTGTCGGGAACCTCGTCGAGATGGATGCGCACCGGTATGCGTTGTGCCAGCCGTACCCAGTTGAAGGTGGGGTTGACGTCGGCCAGCAGTTCGCGACCGGCGGTAGTGTTGCGATCGTTGATGCCGCGCGACAGGCTCTCGACGTGGCCGCGTAGCTCGGCCCCACCGCTCATCAGGCGGATGCGCACCGGATTGCCCACGCGGATGCGCTGCAGCTTGGTCTCTTCAAAATAGCCGACGACATAGAACGAATGGCTGTCGACCAGCGCCAGCAGCGGCCGGCCGGCGCTGGCGTAGTCGCCTTGGTGGACGTCGAGGTTGGTAACGTAGCCGTCGATCGGCGCGCGGATGTCGGTGCGGGCCAGGTTCAGCCGGGCGAGATCGCGTGCGGCCAGCGCCTGCCGGTACAGCGATTCGCTGCTGCTGGCGACCGATGCGGCACTTTCCTTCTCTTCGCCGGAAACTGCCTCGTGGCCCAGCGCGGCGCGGCGCTGTGCCTCGCGCTGCTTGAGTTTGAGTTCATCCTCGCGCGCCGACAGCGCCGCCTCGGCTTCGGCCAGTGCCAGCTGGTAGCGCTGCGGGTCGATCTGCATCAGCAGATCGCCCTGTCGCACGAACTGGTTATCGCGCACTGGCAACGCTACCACCAGGCCGGAGACGTCGGCGGCGAGGCTGATGACGTCGGCGCGCACGCGACCGTCGCGAGTCCACGGCGATTCCATGTAGCGCTGCCAGAGGGCGAGGCCGATCAGCAGCGCGGCGACGAAGATCGCGGCGGTCAGCAGCCAGCGCAGGGCGTTGTTCAGGTTCACGGTGCAAATCTAGCGGTAGACCAGCAGCCCGACGCTGCCGAACAGGCAGACGAACAGGGCAAAGCGGAACAGCGGCGGATGCCAGACATATCGGTATAACCCCCAGCGGGCCAGCAGGCCGTCGAGCAACCAGTAGATCGCCGCCGCGCCGACGAACAGCGCCAGCAGCGTCGGGAAGTATATGCCGGCGAGGGCGAATTCACGCGGCATGCGGACGCTGCTCCATAACCGTTGCCGCGAGGGTGGGCGCGGCGAAGATTTCATTGTCGAACAGCACGCCGCGGATGCGGTGCAGGCACAGGCGCAGACGCTGCGGTGCTTGATCCGGCAGTTGCGCAAGCAGGCGCTCGACGGCGGCAATCGCGGCGCTCTGGCTGGCTGGCGTGGGCTGCGCGAAAGCGGCGGCGATGCGCGCCAGCAGTGCGTCGATCTCGCCGCGAAGACGCGGCTGGGGCTGTGCGTGCAGTGCGCTGCGCAGGTCGAGCATGGCGTGGCCGATTTCGAGCACCGCCAGCGCGGTGTCCTGCATCGCGCGATCTTCGCCGGCGGTCGGGTCGGCGCGCGCCGCCAGTTGTGCCAGCAGGTCGCGGGTGCGGCTCTCGAAGCGCGGCCGCAGGCCGTCCAGCGGTTCGCGGCAGGCGCGTGCGACCTCGCGCCGCAACGTTGCCAGCATGCGCTGCTTCTGCGCCGCATTGCCGGTCGGGATCAGCACGGTGAAGGCGAGGCCGGCAACGGCCAGACCCGCCAGCTGCGCGAAGATTTCATTGAGCAGCAGCGCCGGGTCGTGCTGCAGATGGTTGCTGGGCACGGTCAGGATCGCCATCAGAATCAGGTAACCGCTGCCGGCGCCGCCGAGTTGCGGCCGCGTCGTCAGCCAGGCACCCAGTGCCAGGAACGGCAGCAACGCCAGCGCCAGCATTGCGAAACCGTCGGCATGGGGCAGTACGAACATCGCGCAGACGAAACCCATGACGCTGCCCAGCAGGATGCCGCTGCCCATCTGCGCCACCGCCTGCTGCGGCGACGGCGCGGCCGCGAACAGGCAGCAGACCACACAGGCGAAGGTGGCGGCGGAAGGCCCGCCGGGCCAAGCGCTGGCGATCCAGAACGCTTCCAGCACGATCAGCGCCAGCATCGCACGACCGCCCATCAGCAGCGTGCTGACGAGGTCGCTGTGCGGCGTGAAGCGGGCGCTTTCGGCGGCACCATCCGGCGCACGCGGTGAATGCAACGAGGCGTAGGTGCGGGCATAGGTGTGCAGCTCCTGCGCCAGGCGCAGCAGCAGTTCCGCCGCGCAGTCGTAGTCGAGCCGATCGGCAGCGCCGTCGAATGCCGCGCCGGCACTGGGCTGCGCGCCGTGCAGCTGCGCCGCTGCCGCGCCGATCTGGCGCTCGACGATCACCGCTTCGGCGGCGGTGGCGGCCGGTTTGCCATTGAGCAGCAGCGCGTCGGCCAGCGGGCGGTACAGGCCCATGATCACGTCGACCACCTCATCGCGGCGCAGACGGCGCAGGCGATTCATGTAGGCGTGCAGGCTGTGAAAGCTGGTCAGCGCCGCCATGAATTCGAGATTGAGGCGTTTCAGACGGTTGTTGCGCACACGCGATTCGGCGTCCTCGAAAAATGCGGCGCTGCGCAGCGACTCAAACTGGATGATGCTGGTGACGAAGCGTGCGTGCGTTCCGCGCAGGCGTTCGCCGCCGATCTCGCCACGCAACGCCTCGCGCACGAAGCCGGTGAAGTCGCGGAAGCGGCCGCGCACCAGCGCCACCAGCGCCGGCGTCAGCCGTTGCGGCAGAATCACATCGGAGACGGTGGCGCCGCAGACGATGCCGAGCAGCACCGCGCTGCCGCGCGCCACCGCGATGTCGAACGCCGCTTCCGGCCGTGCGATGGCGGGGAAGCCGATCAGGCAGGCGGTGTAGCCGGCCAGCAGGAAGGCGTAGGCTTTGAAGTCGCAGTAGCGCGCCGCGCCGGCGCTGCACAGGCCGACCCACAGCGCCAGCGCGATCAGGAACGGCGCGCGGTACTGGGCGAACAGCGCCACCAGCAGCAGCGTCACGAGGCAGCCGACGATCGTGCCGAGCGCACGATACGCGCTCTTGGCCAGCACCATGCCGCTGAGCGGCTGCGAGACGATGAACACCGTCAGCATCGCCGAACCCGGCGATTCGAGGTCGAGCCGCAGCGCGATCCACAGCGCCAGCAGCGCCGCGCCGCAGGTCTTGGCCATGAAGGCAAGGGTACGGCCTTCGCTGCCGGCCCAATCCCGAAAAATCTCGCGCGCTGTGGTGGTCATGATGCGCGCGCGGTGTCGCTCAGGCGGCCTGCGTCAGCCCGCTCTGCCGCAGCAGCGGCTCGATGCTGGGTTTGCGGCCACGGAATTCGACGAACAGTTCCATCGCTTCACGCGAACCGCCGCTGGCGAGCACAGTATCGCGGAAACGTGTACCGGTTTCGGCGGCGAAATCACTTTCCTCAAACGCGGCGTAAGCATCGGCGGACAGAACTTCGGCCCACTTGTAGCTGTAGTAGCCGGCCGCGTAACCGCCGGCGAAGATGTGCGAGAAGCTCCACGGCATGCGGTTCCAAGATGGCGGCTGCATCACCGCGACTTCTTCACGGACTGCGCGCAAGACTTCGAGCACGCCCTCACCCGGCGCTTCGCGCCGACCTCTCCCGGAGGGAGAGGCAAGCACATCTCCCTCTCCCACGGGGAGAGGGCTGGGGTGAGGGATCTGTGAGTAGTCGCGATGCAGCCGCAGGTCGAACAACGCGAACTCGACTTGCCGCAGCGTCGCCAGCGCGGCGAGAAACGTGCGCGAGGCGCGCAGCTTGGCGATCTGTGTCTCCGGCAGCGCCGCGCCGGTCTGCCAGTGGCGCGCGAAGGTACGCAGGGTCGCCGGGTCGTAGCACCAGTTCTCCATGAACTGGCTCGGCAGTTCGACCGCGTCCCAGGCGACGCCGCGAATACCTGAGACGGCGGCTTCATCGACGCGCGTGAGCAGATGATGCAGGCCGTGGCCGAATTCGTGGAACAGCGTCAGCACTTCGTCGTGCGTCAGCAGCGCCGGGTTGCCGGGCGCGGGCGGTGTGAAATTACAGGTCAGGTAGGCGGCGGGTTTTTGCAGGCCCTGCGGCGTGCGGCGACGCACCAGGCACTCGTCCATCCACGCGCCGCTGCGCTTGTCCTGTCGTGCATAAGGGTCGAGGTAGAACAGCGCGAAGGTTTCACCCTGTGCGTTCTTCACGGCGTAGGTGGTGACATCCGGGTGCCAGCAGGCGATGCCGGGCGCCGCCTCGATGCGCACGCCGTAGAGCTTCTGCACCAGATCGAACATGCCGCGGATCACTTGCGGTGCGGGGAAATAGGGGCGCAGTTCTTCTTCGGACAAGCCGAGTTTTTCCTCCTTGAGTTTTTCGGCGTAGTAGGCCGAATCCCAGGGCTGGAAATCCTCGAGGCCATCGCGGTCGCAAGCGAAATTTTTCAGCTCGTCGAGTTCATGCTGCGCGCCGGCACGCGCACGCTGCGCGAGGTCGAGCAGGAAATGTTCCACCTCGCCGGGCGATTCCGCCATCTTGGTGGCGAGCGAAAATTCAGCGAAATTGGCGAAACCGAGCAGGCGCGCTTCCTCGTGGCGCAGCGCGAGAATTTCGGTCATCAGCGCGCTGTTGTCGTGCTGGCCGGCGAGCGGGCCCTGGTCGGAGGCGCGCGTGGCGTAGGCGGTGTACAGCTCCTGACGCAGTTCGCGATTGCTGGAGTAAGTGACGACGGCGTCGTAGCTGGGGAAGTCCAGCGTCAGCAGCCAGCCGTCGAGGTTCTTGGCCTGCGCCTTGGCGCGCGCCGTCTGCTTCGCTTCTGCGGTCATGCCGGCGAGCAGCGCTTCGTCGGTGACCGTTTTGCTCCAGGCCTGGATGCTGTCCATGATGTTTTCTTCAAACTTGGTTTGCAGTTCGGACAGGCGCAGCGAGATTTCCTTGTAGCGGTTCTTTTCTTGTTCCGGCAGCGCGATGCCGGAGAGTTTGAAATCACGCAGCGCATCGTTCACGACTTTTTTGCGCGGCGCCGAAAAATCCTTGAACGCCGGACTGTCGGCCAGCGCCTTGTAGGCGCGGTACAGCGGCTCGGATTGCGACAGTTCGAGGCTGTATTCGGTGAGCTTGGGCAGGCAGACGTTGAAGGCCTTGCGCCAGTCGGCAGTGCTCATCACACCGAACAGGTGCTGTACCGGCCCCCACGCGCGCGAGACGCGGTCGCCCATTTCTTCCAGCGGTTCGATCAGGCTGTCCCAGTCGGGTGTGGAATTTTTTTCCAGCAGTGCTTTGAGTTCCACACGGTTCTGTGCAATCAAGGCATCCAGTGCGGGTTCCGCGTGCCCGGGTTTGATGCGGTCGAACGCGGGCAGGGTGTCGGCAGCGGTATTCAGCAGCGGGTTGGAGATCACGAGATCACTCTTGCATAGGCGCGGCGTGGGCGGATCATCATTTTAGCGCCTGTATGCCGCAGGTTCTGGAGAACCGGTTGATCCTTTTTGCCCGAACGTCGGATAAGGCCGTCGGAGCGTTTTTCGTTGTTTTTGGAAATTGGCCGTTGCGGCCCCGGACCTGTCCGCTTAAGCCCTCCGGCATCGGCAAGGGCTTGGTTACAATTCAATCATAGAGATTTGTGCGTGCGCCGTGTCGGCGGTGCGCGGTAAAAATCATTGAGGCCGGATGCGGTGATGCAGTCGGGTCCACTCACGAGTGCCAGGGAGAGAACCAGAGTGCGCGGATACACGTTTACACGCAGCGGCAAATTCCAACTGCTTGCCGTGCTGTTGTGCGCCAGCCTGCTGGGTGGCTGCGGTAGCAGCCACGCGCCGATCATTGCCGATGGTTCCGGCGGCAATGGTGGAGTCGGTGGCCCGATTGCAGGCAACGCCATCCGGGTGCTGTCGAATCGCGCCGACCTGATCAGCGGCGGCGACGCGCTGGTGGAAGTAGTGCTGCCGGCGAATGTCGCGGCGTCGGCGGTGACGGTGGCCCTCAATGGCCGCGACGTGACTCCGGAATTCGCCCAGCGTGACAACGGCCGTTACATGGGTCTGCTCACGGGCATGACCGTGGGGCGCAATGTGCTGACCGCCCACATTCCCGGCGGCGAAGAATCCAGTTACGCCATTGTCAACTATCCGAATGGCGGTCCGATTTTTTCCGGTCCGCAACTTCAGCCCTGGACCTGTCAGAAAGGCGCAGTCGATGCCCAGTGCAACCAGCCGCCGGTCTACACGTATCTGTACAAATCCACCACACCGTTCACGGCTTTGCAGGCGTACGATCCGGCGCATCCGGCGACCGATGTGGCGACCACCACCACCGACGCGGGCGTCACCGTGCCCTTCATCGTGCGTGTCGAAACCGGCTATCAAGACCGCGACCAGTACCGGATCGCTACGCTGTTCCAGCCTGGCAAGCCGTGGGCGCCCTGGGCGCCGCAGCCGCAATGGAATCACAAGCTGCTGATCAGTCACGGCGGTAGTTGCCGGGCCACTTATGGCGTGGGCGTTGCGCCCAACGCCGATCAGGCGGCCACCTTCCCGCCGGAGATTTCATTCCTCACCGGGGACAGCATCACCGCTGCCATCAGCCGCGGCTATGTGGCGATGTCCACCGCGCTCGACAACAATGGCCACAACTGCAACATCGTCTTGCAAGCAGAATCACTGATGATGGCGAAGGAGCGTGTCGTCGAGAACTACGGCGAACTGCGCTACAGCATCGGCACCGGTTGCTCCGGCGGCTCCATCACCCAGCTACAGGTCGCCAACGCCTACCCGGGCATCTACCAGGGCATCACGCCGCAGTGCTCGTTCCCGGATTCCTTCACCAGCGCCACGCAGGTTCTGGACTTTCACCTGCTCAACGCCTATTTCGGCGATCTCACGCTCGGGGTCATCGGCGGCAATGCCAGCGTGCCGTGGACGCCGGTACAGGCTGCCGCCGTCGAAGGCAACCTGCTACCAGTGGATTCGCTTGTCAGCGACATTGGTTTCTTTAGTGCCTTCATCCCGAGCAATCTGTGCGGCGACGTGCAATATGTCACTGCCGATCAGGTCTATAACGCCAAGACCAACCCCGGTGGCGTGCGCTGCGCAGTGCCCGACAGCATGATCAATGTGTTCGGCCCGCGCCCGCCGGAAGTGTGGTCGGACAACGAGAAAAAACTGGGCCACGGCTTCGCCGGGCTCGCCGCGGACAACGTCGGCGTGCAATACGGGCTTGCAAGCCTGCAGGAGGGTTTGATCACCCCGGATATGTTTCTCGACTTGAATACCAAGATCGGCGGCGTCGATATCGATATTCAGCCCGTCCCGCAGCGCCTGAAGGGCGATGAGTTGGCGCTGGCCCGCGCCTACCGCAGCGGCGCAATCAACACCGCCAGCAATCTCAAGGACACCGCCATCATCAACCTCACCGGCCCGGATCCGGGCATTGCGCATGATGCGTATCGCACTTGGGCGATCCGTGCGCGGCTCGACCAGGCGCAGGGTAATCATGACAATCAGCTGATCTGGTTCGGCGCCGTGCCCATTATCGGTGATACCGGCTACACCAACGAAGCGGTGCTGGCGATGGATCGCTGGATGGCGGCGATCGAGCCCGATACCCGCGCGGTGCCGCTGTCGCAGAAAATTGCCCAGGACAAACCGGGCGATCTGCAGGATCGCTGCACTCAAGTAGATTCCATCATCAATCCGGATGGCGTGTTCCTGCCGCTAGCCGGCGTGCTGCTCGATCCGCTTCTGGGGCCGATCCTCAGCCCGCTCAGTTCAACGCTCTATGCGGCGCTGAACCCGGCCTTGGGCCTTGTGGTCGATCCGCTGCTCGGCACGGTCTGCGGCATCAACTTGGTGCAGACGCTGGTACAGATGCGCTTCCAGACCCCGCGCATGGTCGCCGGCGACGCCATCACCACCGAGGTCAACAAGTGCCAGCTCAAGCCGCTCAACCGCAGCGACAACTACGGTGTCATCGGCTTTACCGACGCGCAGTGGGCGCAGATGCAGAAGCTGTTCCCGGATGGCGTCTGCGACTACAGCCAGCCCGGCGTCGGCAGTCAGAAAACCATTCCATGGCTGACCTATCAAGACAGTAGAGGCAAGGTGATTTACGGCGGTGTGCCGCTGCCGCCAGCACCGGCAAATTCCGGTGGCGGCTGGGCCAGTCCGGCGTTCGAGACGTTCTCATCCGGCCTGTAGTGTTGCTGGGAGAGTGACCTGATGAAGTACGGATTTGCATGCGCCCTTGTCCTCCTGATATTGGGCCTCGCAGGTTGCGGGAATTCCTCGGCGACGGACCCTGCCAGTGCACGCTCTGGCTGGATCGGTGCGTGGGCCGCAGCGCCGTATGGACCTTATCCGTTGGGGCCGCTGAGCGGGAGTTCGGCTACAACGGTGCCATTGCCGATTGCGCTGCCGCTGCCCTCGGGTTTTCCAAACAATCATGCACTGGATCAGAGTTTCCGCATGATCGTGCATCCGACCATTGGCGGTACCACGGTCCGCGTCCGTCTTTCGAATCTGGAGGGCGACAAGCCGATCACCTTCGATCCGGTGCGCATCGCGCAGAGCCTGCTGCTGACCGGGCCGACGCTGGTTCCGGGCACGGATACGCCGGTACTGTTCGGCGGCCAGCCCGGCGTGACCATCGCGCCCGGCGCGGAAGCGGTGAGCGATCCGGTGCCGTTCAGCTACAGTGTCGGCAGCGACCTGGCGATCTCGTTCCATGTCGTCGGCGAGAGCGGTGCGATCACCTGGCATGCCATCTCATTCGGTCCCAACTACGTGGGCCTGCCGTCGGGTGGAGACACCACCAGCGATGTCACCGGCCTGAGTTTCCCGCAGCCCAGCCTCGGCTGGTTCTTCATCAGCGGCCTCGATGTGCTGGCGTCGCAGAGTCCCGGCACGATCGTCGCTTTGGGTGATTCGATCACCGATGGGTCTTATACGGTATTGAACACGCGCTGGACTGACGATCTCGCACATCGCTTACAGGCAGCCGGCATCGGCATGGGCGTGCTCAACGAGGGCATCAACAGCAATACCGTGACCATCGCCACCAGCCCGAAGGGCGACGAGTACAAAGGCCCGCCGGCGGTGCTGCGCTTCCAGCGGGACGTGCTGGCGCGTCCCGGTGTGCGTTCCGTGGTTATTCTCGAAGGTACCAACGATCTCAGCGCGGGTGCGACCGCAGATGAGGTCTACGCCGGCATCCGTTCGCTGGTGGTGCGCGCGCATGCGGCAGGGTTGTGCGTGGTGGTGGGGACGATCATGCCGCGTGGCAACACGCCGATTGCGCCGTGGACGTCCGGCGATGAGGCAGAACGCAAAAAACTCAACGCGATGCTGCGCGCGCAAACCGATATCGAGGGGTTGGCGGATTTCGACAAGTCCATGGCCAGTCCACTGGACCCAAATGCGCCCAATCTGCCTTTGTATTTCGCCGATCTGTTGCATCCCAATCCTGTCGGGACGCAGGTGATGGCCGACGCGGTGCCTATGCAAGCACTGGTGCCACCGCCCGCGGGAACTTGCGTGCGATGAGTTGGACAAGGCAATAGCAGGGCCGCATTATTGAGACTTGATATGGGCGGGCAATCGGATCCGCACACGGGTTTCAGGGGGAGGGCAAGATGCATACAAATAGATTCACTCACCGGGAAGGATTTCATCTGCTTGCCGCGCTGCTGTGTGCGAGTCTGCTGGCCGGTTGCGGCAGCAGCACCACCCCCACGCTGATGAATGGCGGGACTAACGGCGGCACTGGCAGCAGCGGCAACAGTGGTACGTCGTCGGTCAGGGTGCTGTCGAATCGTGCCGACCTGATCAGCGGCGGCGATGCGCTGGTGCAGGTGGTGCTGCCGGATGGCGCGTCCGCCAATGCCACGACGGTCGATCTCAACGGCGTCGATGTCACCAAGGATTTTTCCACCAGCAGCGACGGCCGCTACATGGGACTGGTCAGCGGGCTGGTGCCAGGCAGCAATCAGATTACCGCGCATCTACCCGACGGGAGCAGCAGTGCGACCTTGATCGACCACGACAACGGCGGGCCGGTGATTGCGGGGCCGCAGTTAGAGCCCTGGGTCTGCCAGCAGGGCGCGACGGATGCCAAGTGCACCCAGCCGGTAAGTTACAGCTACGTTTATCTGTCCACCGATCCGACCAAGAGCGGGTTCCAGGCCTACGATCCGGCGCATCCGGCCACCGATGTCGCCAGTACCACCACCGACAATGGCACCACCGTGCCGTTCATCGTGCGCATCGAGACCGGTTACCAGGATCGCGACCAGTACAAGATCGCCGCGCTGTATCAGCCGGGCAAGCCGTGGACGGCAAATGATCCGCAGGCGCAGTTCAACCACAAGCTGCTGATCACGCATGGCGTCAGCTGCGGCGTGGACCACACCACCGGTAGCGCGCCCAGCGTCACCAGTTATGCGCCGGCCAATCTGGTCAGCATCACCGGCGGCAGCCTGCCCGTCACGCCACCGACGGCGGTGTTCGCGGACAGCGCGCAATACGCGCTCGGCAAAGGCTTCGCGGTGATGTCGACGGCGCTGGATTACAGCGGCCACAACTGCAACCTGCCGTTGCAGGCCGAGTCGCTGATGATGGCCAAGGAACATCTGGTCGAACACTACGGCACGCTGCGTTACAGCATTGGCACCGGCTGCTCCGGCGGTTCATTCGCGCAGCAGTGGATTGCCAACGCCTATCCCGGCATCTACCAGGGCATTCTGCCGACCTGCTCGTTCCCGGATGTGTGGAGCACGGCGACGCAATTTGCCGACTACCACCTGACGCTGAATTATTTCCTCGATCCGTCGAAGTGGGGCAGTGGCGTGGTCTGGTTACCGACGCAGATGGCGGACGTGCAGGGTCATCTCACCATCGTTAATGCCGAGGTCAGCGAGAACGCGCAGTTCCATGTCGCGGTGCCCACTGACCCCTGCGCCGGTGTCACCGACGCGCAGCGTTATGACGCCAAGACCAATCCGGGCGGCGTGCGTTGCGACATCCAGGATGCTGCGATCAATATTTTCGGGCCGCGTCCCGAGGCGATCTGGAGCGACATGGAGAAAACCGTCGGCCACGGCTTTGCCGGCTTCCCGGTCGATAACGTCGGCGTGCAGTACGGCTTGCAGGTACTGCAACTGGGCACGATCACGCCGGCGCAGTTCATCGACCTGAACCAGAAGATTGGCGGGCTGGACGTCGATACCAATTCCATCCCCGAGCGCACGCCAGCGGTGGAACCGGCGCTGGCCAACGCCTATCGCAGCGGCATGATCAATGAAGGCAACAACATGGATCGGGTCGCGATCATCGACTGTCGCGGCCCTGACCCGGGCTTGTTCCACGACGCTTACCGCGCTTTTGCCATGCGCGCACGTCTGGACCGTGAGAATGGCACCCACGCCAACCAGTTGATCTGGGAAGGTCCGATTCCGATCGTTGCCGACACGCAGTGCAACCAGACCAGCCTGATTGCGATGGATCGCTGGATGGCTGCGATTGAAAAAGATACCGGGAACAAGACACTGGCCCAGAAGATCATCGCCGACAAGCCTGTTGACCTGGGCGATGAATGCTGGAGTGGTGTCGGCATCAAACTCTCCGACGGATTGTGCCCGGGCACTAACACGCCGGTGGCCGGGGCGCCGGCCCTCAGCATCGGCGTTGTGCCGATCTACGCCACGCCGCGGATGATTGCTGGCGATGCGATCACCACCGATACCAACAAATGCCAGCTCAAGCCGCTCAACCGCAGCGACAACTACGGCCCGCTGGGTTTCACCGACGCACAGTGGACGCAGATGCAGCAGATTTTTCCGGATGGCGTCTGCGATTTCTCCAAGCCGGGGGTGAGCCAGCAGCCGACGATTCCCTGGCAGACCTATCAGAATGCCGACGGCAGCGTGATCTACGGCGGCCAGCCGCTGCCGCCTGCGCCGGCGAATTCCGGTGGCGGCTGGGCCGGCCCGGCGTTCGAGGTTTTTTCACCGGGGGCATAAGGGTTTGATCGGTTTCGCCGGTGGCCGCTGCGGAAGCGGTTGTCGGCATTTGTCCGAATGCGTATAGCGATGTGTCATTCATCCAGCCTGAGGAGCGGAGCATGAAATTTTCCTACAAGCAGACTTTTCCGGCCAAGGCCGACGCGGTGCTCGGCATGTTCTGCAACCCGGCGTATCACGAGAAATTACAGAAGGCGCTGGGCGCCATCGACTACAAGCAACTGGAGCATAGCGACGACGGCACGCGCTTTCGTATCAAGTGCGCGTACCAGATCAAGTCCGATGTGCCGCTGCCCGGCTTCGCCAAGAAAATTCTCGGCGAGACTTCGAGCGTGACACAGGAGGAACGCTGGGATCGCGGCAGCAAGACCGGCGAGGTGATCGTTCAGGTCAAGGGCCTGCCGGCGACCACCCGCTGCGCGACTTCGCTCAAGGACGCTGGCACCGGCTGCAGCAAGAATTTCGATTGGGATGTCAGCGTCAAGATTCCGCTGGTCGGCGGCAAGATCGAACAGTTGATCGTCGGCGACATCAAGAAGAAGAACCCCATCGACGAAGCGGCGACGCGCAAGCTGCTCAAGGAGTTCTGACCGGGGCTCCGATCCTCAGCCCGGCAGCCGCAGCGACAGCAGCAGCGCCGAAAAATAACCCAGTCCGGCGGCGGCGCCCAGACTGGCCACGGCCTGCCAGCGCAGCCGCCGTGCTTGTGCCGCCTGCGATAGCGTCGAGATGATGAACGGCCGGTGATCGCGCGGCGTGCCGAGCACGTGCAAGTCCGGATTGATGGCGTTCTGCAAGGCCTGCTGGCGCACTTCATCGAGTGCGGCGCGGCGCGCGGCTTCCCACTCCTGCATGTCGATCTGGCCATCGCCGTTGCTGTCGAAGCGTTTCAGCAGTTGCGCCTGGTCGCGCTTCCATTCGGACAGCAGGGCGCGGGCATCGTCGCTTTCATCGAACGCCCGTTCGGCGCCCTGGGTGCGGAACCAGCCCAGCGCATACAGTACGTCGCCGATGCGGATCAGCTGTTCGCGATAGCGATAATCGCCGAAGTTGAGCCAGCTGCCGTCGGGGCCGCGGCCCGGTCTGGCTGTCGGCCCGCGCCAGCTGCGGGTGACGCTGGGATGAATGCTGGCGTGATCCGGGTCGATGATGCAGTCGCCGGTGGTGTCGGACAGCAGGAACAGGTTGTCGGAAGTGTCCTTGTCGATGACGCGCCACTCATCGCGATTGCCGCTGCGCTGGCGTTCCTCGACGGTGTAGCGCCACCAGACGCAGCGCGTATTGCTCAGGGGAGACAGGATCACCGGCCCCGGCATCAGGCCGGCGCGGCCGCGCAACTCGACATAGCCTTGCGCCGCCGAGCGGATCAGCGAAGTGGGCGTGTCCTCGAGCATGCGCGCGCGGCGCAGCCAGAAGAACGTGGCGCCGAAACACAGCAGGCAGGCCACTGCACAGGTGCTGGTCCAGAACCAGAAAGTGCCGTCTGGCGCCTGCGCCAGTGCGGTGACGAAGTGGGGCATCGGACCGCTAGCTGGCGAACAGCGCCTTGACGTTCACGTCCTGTTTTTCATCGCTGCCGAATTCCAGCAACTGCGCCGGCTTGAAGCCGCACATGCGCGCGACGATCACGTCGGGAAACTGCTCGATCCGCACGTTGTTGAAGTTCACCGCCTCGTTGTAGAACTCGCGGCGGTCGCTGATGGCGTTTTCCAGTCCGGTGATGCGTCCGAGAAGTTGCTGGATGGACTGGTTGGCGCGCAGTTCCGGATAGGCTTCGACCGTGGCGCTGATCTGGCCGAGACCTGATCGCAACGCGGTCTGCGCCTCGCCGATGCCCTTGAGATCGCCGCCCTGCCGCGCGTTGTTGGCGGCCGAGCGTGCGTCCATGACTTTTTCCAGCGTGGTGCGCTCGAACTGCATGTGCTGTTTGCAGGTTTCGACCAGCTTGGGCAGCTCGTCGTGGCGCTGCACCAGCAGGATGTCGATATTGGCCCAGGCCCTGGCGATGCCATGCTTGAGGTTGACCAGGCCGTTGTAGATGATGACGCTGTAGAGCAGCAGGCCCGCGATGATCGCGAGCCAGATAAATGTGCTGACCATGTTCCAGTCCCCCCGTTAAGGTGCAAAGGATGCTTCAAACGGAACCGCCGCGCTACCATGCGCGTCTATGGAGGGCGAAACAGCGCCCGTTGCGCGATTTTATCGAGGTGTCACGTGAACAAGATGGCTCTCAGGATTTTCGTTCTGCTGGCTGCCCTGGCGGGCATGACCGGCTGCACCACCCAGCAGGTGCTGAACTCGCTGACCACCGATACCGGTTACACCATCGCCAGCAACATCACCTTCGACAGCGCCTTTAACCTGCGCCTGGATGTCTATACGCCGCACAACGTGCAAAACGCGCCGGTGGTGGTGTTCTTCTACGGCGGGCGCTGGTCCAGCGGCAGCAAGGACGAGTACAAGTTCGTGGGCCAGGCGCTGACCTCGCAGGGTTTCGTCGTGGTGATCGCGGACTACCGCAAGTATCCGCAGGTGCGTTTTCCGGCCTTCGTGCGGGACGGCGCCAACGCGGTGCGCTGGACGCACGACAACATCGGCCAGTACGGCGGCGATCCGGGCAAGCTGTTCGTCATGGGCTTCGATTCCGGCGCGCACATCGCCGCGATGCTGGCGCTGGACCCCGAGTACCTCAAGGCGGTGGGCGACAGCAACCGCAGCTGGCTCAAGGGCATGATCGGCCTCGCCGGCCCGTATGACTTCATGCCCATCACCGCGCCCGACCTGCGTGACCTGTTCGGACCTCCGGAACAGTTCGCGCAGTCGCAGCCGATCATGTACGTGGACGGCAAGAATCCGCCGCTGCTGCTGATGACCGGCATGGACGATGACTCCGTGCTGCCCAAGAACACGCTGTCGCTGGCCAGCGCCGTGTCCAAGTCGGGTGGCGTGGTCGAGACCGTGACGTATCCGCACATGAGTCATTCGATGATCCTTGCGACGATTGCCGCGCCGCTGCGCAAGAACTCCGACGTGCTGGCCTACGTCACCAGCTTTATCCGCCGCCGTTCCGTCGCTGCGCCCGTGGCGCAGGGTCAGGGTGGCGTGCCGCTGGACGATATCCAGATACAGCCGCTGGAAGTGATGCCGCCACCTGCCAGTGCCACGCAGGTGCAGCTGCCGCCGCCTACGCCTTTGCCTGCGCCCGTGCCGGTGCCAGCGGCCAACACCGTTCCTGCAGCGGCTCCGGCATCGCCTCCTCTGCCGGCACCGGGCACCCCCTGATGGGCCAAAGCTTCACGCTGGTTGA
>JBOICJ010000173.1:0-3368 GCA_050740035.1 Stenotrophobium sp.
AACATGGGCCTGTCGGAACGCCGCGCCGAGGCGGTGAAGACTTACCTGACCGCCCAAGGCGTCGCCGCGGACCGCATGACGCCGGTGGGCTACGGCAAGACCCAGCCGCTGGTTCAGGGCACCACGGCAGAAGATCGCGCCAAGAATCGTCGCGTCGAACTGAAGCCAAAGGAATAAAACGCGGTTATTAATCCGCATCAAAACTGAACCCGCCGGAGCCATCCGGCGGGTTTTTTCATGGGCGCCTAGCGGGCACCTCCGATCTGCTCGTCGTAGACACAGACCTTGGTCGTCAGCGGATTGATGTTCATGTTGAGCAGGCGTTCCACCAGCCCCGGAGACACCTCGAATCCGCGCGCGACCAGCAGCACGCCGCCCGGCAGCCGGACATCTGCGGCGATGACCATGCCCGCCCGTAGTTCGCTGAGTGGAATTTCGCATATTTTTCTTTGTGGGCTGCCGTCGCCACGCAGCTGCTCGAGCGCGGCCAGCACCTCGGCATCGTAACGCCCGGTGCGGGCTCGCAATATCGCAATGGCAACCGCCGCCGTATTGCCCGACTCCAGTTCATCGAAGTCCATGGCCACACGCAATATCGACGCGCCCAGACGCACGACGGCGCTATCGGCCTCGGACAGATTGAATCCGGCGGGCACCGTGGCTTTGTCGCGCAAGAGCAGCATGCCGCGGACCAACTCGAGTCGCGGAATACTGGACAGCAGTTTATCGGTCAGCGCCGGAATGCGGCCGACCATGGCCTGTTCGCTGGCAACGAGCGGCCGGCCTTCCTGAATTTTTGCAGCCAGATCATCCGGCAAAGCGATGCTTCCCAACCGCGCCAACATTGCTGCCACCTCCACGGCCCAGCGATGGGCGGGGATCAAGCCGTCAGCAATCTGGACCGCCAGTAGTTTGATACGCGTGGCGTCCCCGAACATCTGCGGACTGGCCAGCGACAGGACGTCGCTCAAGGCCTTGACTGCGCCTTTCAGGGTCTGACTCAGCAAAATTTTCTCTGAGGTCACCAGCCGATGCTGCTCGCGGGCGGCATCAAACGCCGCCAGCACCGTCGGCGGCGCACTGGGCTTGACCAGAAACCGGAAAATCTGACCGTCGTTGACCGCCATCATTGCCGTGTCGAGATCGGCATAGCCGGTCAGCAGAATTCGCGGCGCATCGGGCACCAGTTTGCGTGCTTCCTGCAGGAACTGTGCGCCATTCATGACCGGCATCCGCATATCCGACATGACGGCAACGATGTCGGGATACTCACGCAATATTTTCAAACCGTGCGCACCCGAAATCGCCGTGTGCACGGTGTAGCTTCTGCGTAAATTCAGGGACAGGCTGGTCAGCACGTTGGGCTCGTCGTCAACGCACAAGATCGCGGGCAGGTTCATTTCATTCATGTCGGTTCATCTCGCTGATGCAAGTTGTGGCAACTCAACACCTGTCGGCACATTGACAGGAATACGCATCGTGATCGTGGTGCCGTGGCCCGGCGACGAACTCACATCGATCGCTCCATGATGATGCTCGACGATCATCGTATGCACGAGGGCCAGTCCTTGTCCGGTGCCCTTACCGATCTCCTTGGTGGTGAAGAACGGCTCGAAAATCTTGTCGCGTATGGCCTCTGGAATGCCGCAGCCATCATCACCGACACTGATCAGGACGTCATCACCATCGAGCGCGGTCTTGATTCGAATGTTCCCACGCCGTTCATCCTGAGGATGGGTCTCGGCAATGGCATGCGCGGCATTGACGATCAGATTGAGCACGACCTGGTTCAGCTCTCCGGGCAGGCAGACCACCGGCGGCAGCTGCGCAAAATCGGTCTGCACATCCGCCACGTATTTGTATTCGTTGCGCGCAAGGATCAGCGTGTTTTCGATCACATGATTCAAATCGATTGCGACCCGCTCGCGATTTCCAGGATGCGAAAGCTCTTTCATCGAGCGGACGATCTGCGTCACCCGATCCAGCCCTTCGAGCGCACGCGCCGTCGCCTGCGGCAGATTATCGGCCAGAAAATCCAGCTCGACCGCAGCGCGTGCGGCGTGAATTTCATCCAGCGCCTGCGTCGCGGTGATGCTGCCAGCATCGAGCGCTGCAAGCGCCGCACGCTCCTTGCCCAGCACACCGAGCAATTCGCCACCCGCATCACGCAGGAAATGACAACTATCGCTGACAAACTGGATCGGTGTATTGATTTCATGCGCGACGCCCGCAGCCAGCCGCCCCACCGCTTCGAGTTTCTGCGCCTGCCGCAATTCCACTTCCATTTTCGAGCGCTGCGCCATCTCGTTGCGTAGTTGCGCGTTGGCGCGGGTGAGTTGTTCCGTTCTGGCGGCGACGCGCTGTTCCAGTTCGCGATTATTCAGCGCCAACGCCTGCTCGGCAGTTTGCACGGCTTGCAAATACCCGCGCACGATGCGGGCGATCCAGACCCACGCGCCAGCCAAAGCCGCGAGCAAAGCCAACTCCAGCAGCGCCGCCGCGAATACGCCCTTGCGTTCGACTGCCAACCGCGACTGTGCCTGCGTCATCATGGCCGCAGCCATCGCTTGCAGACCTTTGACGTAGCCGTCTTCACGCTGCCGGTAAGCTGGGCCGGACAGCATGGCGACCGCGTCGTGCTTTTTGCCACGCCGCACCAGCGCGAATGCTTGCTCTTCGGTGGCGGCCAATCCTGCGCTGGCGATCCAGGTGGGTGAACCCAGCACCGCCGAGTCCGGCGCAAGTGCCACGGCCTTGCGCTCCAGCTCGGCAAACTGTGGCGCAATCGTCCGGTATTGTTTTTCCCAATCGGGCGAACCGGTCTCGGCCGCAAGTCGGGCCGACTCCGCCATCTGCTGATGCAGATACAACAACTGCCCCGACAGGTAACGTAATTCCAGTTCCCTGGCCACCAGCGCGTGCAGGTCCGTATAACTGCGCGCAGTCAGCCACGACGCGCACAGAAACAGCGCCATCACCAGCAACACGGCGGCGGTGATCGGACGCAAAGGTGGCGTGTGCGAGGCGGTGACCACGTTTTTTTGCAGGCAGCAGCACCGGCAATTCCGGCAGACTGCGCAGACTCCCGAGCAGATTGACCCAACTCTGTAGATCGGCCATCCGCGCAGAAACTTTAGGGCAACGCTGAGTAATCTACTGCGCTCGGCGGACCGCTGCCGAGCAGTTCCAGCCCGGAGCTACGCAGCGACCCCGCTGCCACCGGAAATGCGGCCCCGGATTAAAGTCGCTTTCAGTCAATTTTTCTCAATTGACGCGGCTTTGCTACCGATACACAAAATGCCCAAAAAATACACGTCAAACCAAACGTCGCTTATTTGCAAACAAAACGTCGCTTTACAATTCAGCAG
>JBOICJ010000174.1:0-2167 GCA_050740035.1 Stenotrophobium sp.
GGCATGTGCCACGACGAAGAATTCGATCCGGAACAATCCGAACTGATCTGCGGCCCGATCAACAAGCCACGCTGGATCTACTCCTGCGCCAAGCAATTGATGGATCGCGTGATCCATGGCTACGGCATGAGCGAAGGTCTCAACTACACGCTGTTCCGTCCGTTCAACTGGATCGGCGCCGGGCTCGACAATATCAATACGGCGAAGGAAGGCAGCTCGCGCGTCATCACCCAGTTCCTCGGCCATATCGTCCGCGGCGAGCCGATCAAGCTGGTCGACGGCGGCAGCCAGAAGCGCGCGTTCACTTATATCGGCGATGGCATCGACGCGATGATGAAGATCATCGACAACAAGGACGACAAGGCGCGCAGCCAGATCTATAACATCGGCAATCCGAAGAACAATTACTCGGTGCGCGAACTGGCCGAGATGATGCTCAAGCTCGCCGCCGAGTACCCGGAGTACCGCGACAGCGCCGCCAAGGTGAAGCTGATCGAAACCACCTCCGGCGAGTACTACGGCAAGGGTTATCAGGACGTGCAGAACCGCGTGCCGAAAATCGACAACACCATGAAGGATCTCGACTGGAAACCGCAAACCAACATGGCCGATGCGCTGCGCCAGATCTTCGACGCGTATCGCGGACAGGTTGCTGAAGCGCGCGGGCTGGTTGACTAAGAAATTGGGGTCAGACCCCAATTAACTCAACTGTCAGTTAATTTTAAATTGGGGTCTGACCCCAATTTCTTTGGTGAACCATGCCGCTGCTTGCTTTGAAAATCGATGTCGATACCTATCGCGGCACCCGCGAAGGCGTGCTGCCGCTGGTCGAACTGCTCAAGCGATACGACGCGGGCGCGACGTTCCTGTTCAGCCTCGGCCCCGATCACACCGGTCGCGCGATCAAGCGCGCGTTTCGTCCCGGCTTCATGAAAAAAGTTTCGCGCACGTCGGTGGTCGAGCATTACGGCGTCAAGACGTTGCTCTACGGCACGCTGTTGCCGGGACCGGATATCGCGCGCAATTGCGCCGAACTGATGCGTGGCGTGCGCGATGCGGGTTTCGAGGTCGGCATCCACACCTACGATCATGTGAAATGGCAGGACGGCGTCGCTGACGCCACGCCGGAGTGGACGCGCAAGCAGATGACGCTGGCGGTGGAGTCGTTCCGCTCGGTGTTCGGCACCGCGCCGCAGACGCATGGCGCCGCCGGCTGGCAGATGAACGATGTTGCTTACGTTTGCGAACAGGAATTCGGCTTCCGCTACTGCTCCGACGGGCGCGGCACGCATCCGTTCATGCCGGTGGCGGGCGGGCGGCAGATCGTCGTGCCACAGCTGCCGACGACACTGCCGACGCTCGATGAACTGATCGGCGTGGACGACATCACGCCGGACAACGTGCACGAGCACATGCTCAAGCTCACGGCGCCTGCGCCCGCGCAGGGCCATGTTTACACCCTGCACGCCGAACTCGAAGGCATGAAATGGATGCCGGCGTTCGAGCGCATGCTCGGCGGCTGGCGCGCGCAGGGCTACGAACTGGTGTCGACGGCGCAGATGTTCGAGACGCTGGATCTCGCAACGCTGCCGCTGCATGAAGTGACGATGGGCGAAATCCCCGGCCGTTCCGGCAGTCTTGCGCTGCAAGGCCCGAAATTGGGGACAGTCCCCAATTATTCGCATGAGTAAACCGCGCCTTTACCGCATCAGCTTCACGGGCCAAGGACAGGTTTACGAGATCTATGCCAGGAATGTCAGCCACGGCGGCATGATGGGATTCGTCGAGGTCGAGAAACTGGTGTTCGGCGAAAAATCCTCGCTGGTGCTGGATCCGGCGGAAGAAAAACTCAAGACCGAATTCGCCAACGTCGAGCGCTTCTACGTGCCGCTGCATGCGGTGATTCGCATCGACGAGGTCAGCAAGCCCGGTGCCGCGCGCATCCATGCCGCCAGTGGCGATAGCGGTGCCAAGATCATGCCGTTTCCCAGTTATACGCTGGGCGGTGACAAGAAGTGATGCGGTTTGCCAGTCTCGGCAGTGGCAGCAAAGGCAACGCCACGCTGGTCGAAGTCGGCAACACGCGGCTGATGGTGGACTGCGGGTTCCTGCTGCGCGAAGTCGAGGCGCGGCTGGCGCGGTTGAATGTCGAGCCGCAGTCCCTGAG
>JBOICJ010000175.1:0-8192 GCA_050740035.1 Stenotrophobium sp.
GTTCAGGACGAGTATTCAAATGAGGGTTACAAAAACAAGCTCAGTTATGGCCTGAGAATCAAGGGCGACTATGGCCAGTGGGGTTTCCAGGCGATGGCCGCGCGTCGCTACAATCCGGACGGTGTGTTCCGCTGGACCAAGAGCGGCGTCAACAAGGATCTGCCGAACACTTATGCGGACGGCACTCTGAATACGCTGGGAACGGTCGTGAACCTGAGTCAACCGGATCACGCGCACTCCGGGCCGCAGCTGGCGCAAACGCCGTTTGAAGCTTCGCCCGGCGGCGTTTATTCCGCGAAGGAGTGGTTCCACTACGCGGCGATGGTGCGGCTCAACGGCCTCACCGGGCTCAATGCCTCGATCAACGAGTTTCAGCCGGCAACCGGACAGGTCTTTGCGTCTCCCGTGACCAACTTCACGGAAGCCACCAATGAACTAAATACCTTCTTCC
Source organism: Stenotrophobium sp. (assembly GCA_050740035.1). GTDB lineage: Bacteria > Pseudomonadota > Gammaproteobacteria > Nevskiales > Nevskiaceae > Stenotrophobium. The sequence goes on from JBOICJ010000175.1 coordinate 452, forward strand.
TCGCCGGCGGCGGCAGTCTGCGCGGACATATCGCACGCGAATATTTTGCGGAGAACGATTTCGGCCTCGGCGGCAGTTTTGTCACCGACGGTGCGCCGGGCTCGATCCTCGACCAGCTGATCATCAACGTCGAAATGCTGTACACGCCCAACCGCGTGTTCACCGCGCCGTCCCTGAGCGGCAGCTTCCTGAAGGAGAACAACCTGATCGGCGCCCTGGTGCTCGAGAAATATCAGCGCTTCTCGCAGTACTTCCCGGCGACCTACTTCGTGCTGCAATACATGCACCGCACCAAGGACGACCTGTTCGGGCGCTCGCTGCGGGGCTATGGCGGCTCCGATACGGCGGTGGCGCCGGGAATTTCCGGCGGTTCGAACTACGTCGTGTTCGCGTTCCAGCAGCCGTTCCCGCAGGACATCTACCGCATCGGCTTCGCCACGCTGTACGACCCGCGCGGCGGCATCCTGGTGCAGCCCGGCATCCAGTGGAAGCCCAGGGGTTCGCTCGCGTTCGATTTCTTCTACAGCTACATCAACGGCGATCTGCACGGCAATCCGAACAACAATGCCTTGTCCAGTATCGATTTTGCCGACGAAGCGACGGTGCGCCTCAGCTATCAGTTCTGAGTTGTTCACACACGTGCATCTCCCCCCGCACGTGACACTGCATGCCGGCCATCTGACAGCAGGTGGTCGGCATTTTTTTGGGCGAGAGGGCAGCTTGTGCACCTGATGCGCTACGACCGCAATTTCAGCCGCCGGCATTTCTTGTCGGCGATGGCCCGGGGCGTCGCGGCCTCCGGGGTGCTGATGCCGCTATGGGACGCCATCGCCGCCGACGGCGATGCCGGCAAGGTTTATCCCGATGAACTGCTGTCGATCGAGGCTTATACCCGCGGAAAAATAAAAACCGGCGACGAGATCACCGCCGCCAACGTCGAGCACGTCAAGGATCTGCTCGAGCCGATCAAGTACGCGCAGATCGCCAGCATGGGCCGCCGCCTGCGCGTGGCCAAAACCACCACCGACATCATGCGGCTGAGTCCGTGGGAGTACCTGGAGGCGACGCTGCGCAATCGCGGCAAGGCGCGCTTCGATGCGCAGGGCAATGTCGTCGTCGCCGACGGCAAGCCGTGGATCGGCGGCAATCCATTTCCCGATCCGAAAAATGCCGTCGAGATGTTCGCCGGCCTGACGCTGAGCTGGGGCCGGCACGACGCCTCGTTCTACGCGATCAAGGAGTCCGACCTGTCGCCCGAGGGCGATGTCGCGTACCAATACGACTGCGGCTGGGCCGAGCTGTCGCCGGTGGCGCGGGTCAGCATGTCGCCGCGTCCGTACTGGCCCGGCCACGAGGACAAGCTGCGCTATCAATCGGTGTTCTTCATGACCCCGGACAGCGTCAAGGGCACCTCGTTCCTGAGCATCTGGCCCTACGACCAGAACCAGTTTCCGGCGCTCTACGGATATCTGCCGGCGTTCAAACGCATCCGCCAGTTTCCCACCAACCAGCGCTTCGAGCCGCTGATTCCAGGCTCGACGCTGTATCTGTCGGACGCATGGGCGGCGGGCGATCCGCTCTACACCTGGGGCAATTACAAGATCGTCGGGCGCGGGCCGGCGCTCGCCGCGCTCTCGGGCGGGTGGCAGCCGCAGCATGAAAACTGGCAACACGGCACGCATGGTGGCGCCAAGGGCAAAACCTTTTTCGACACGACGGTGGAGCTGGTGCCCGAAGCGATCGTGGCCGAGGCCGAGCCGGTGAGATTTCCGCGCGCACCGATCAGCAAGAAGCGCGTGTGGTTCGATGCGCGCACCATGCTGCCGATTGCGATGGTCACCTACGATCGGCGCGGCGAGGTGTTTCATTCATTCGACGGCGCCTACGACCTGTATGACGCCGACGGTAAAAAATTCATGGATGGCGCGCATCCCTACTGGTCATGGACGCATGTGCACGCATTCGACATCCAGACCAACCGGATGACGCGGCTGGAGCAGGTCAAGACCATCGCCGGTGGCCACGACACGAGCGTCAACGAGGCCGCAATCTATGAGCAATATCTCACCAACAACGCGTTGATTCGTCTGGGCAACGGTTGAGTGCGCAGGTGGCAGGTGCGGCAATCAAAAACGCCGCGGACGAGGCTTACCCGCTCTGCGGTGTTAGTGTTTTGATGATGTTATATTTTATAATAATATATTATAATATTTAAATAAAATATAACAATAAAAACATCGACTGATGCAAGAGCGGGTGACGCGATTTGGCCATTGCGGCACTGCAAAAATCCACTGCGCATCGTCCCGGCCGCTTTTGCGGCAGTGCCGCATGAAAAATCCCGTTCCCGCGCATAAAAACTACCCTTGCGGGTGGCGGCGGCCTCCAGGTCGCGGAGTAGCCTCGATTGCACAAGATGCGCTGTGCGGCTGTTCGTCACTACGAGAATCGCTACGCATCCGCACCAAAGTCTGGTCGGTCCGGAGTCGTGCATGCAGTCCGAACGCCAACAAATAAAAGCGGGAACTGGAGAAAACATGATGACCCCGAATGCAGTCTTGTCTGCGATGCGGACCTGGCATCGCACGGCGCAACGGTTCTTGCGCTAACGGCGACGCGCAGGACGGTACAAGCAAAAAACCATCGCTGCACCCTCGCAGCGCGAATGCCAAAGAAGAGGATGGAGTCACCATGGCAAAGCTGATCAACATCGACAATGGCGGCACGCTCACGGATATCTGCGTGATCGATGGCGCCAGCGTCTACCGCACCAAAACCCTGACGACGCCGTACGACTTGTCCAAGTGTTTCATCGACGGTCTGCGGAAAGTCTCGAAAACCATTTACGGCGAAGAAGATCTGCTGACGCTGCTCAGCAGCACCGATCACATCCGCTACTCGACCACGCAAGGCACCAACGCGCTGGTCGAACGCAAGGGGCCGCGCCTGGGCCTGATCGCCGGCGGCGGGCTCGAGCCGGCGGCGCTGCAGGGCGATGCGCACCAGAAGGAACTGTTTGCAGAGATCGTCGGCGAGCGCGTCGCAACGATCGACCTGTCACTCGACGCCGCCGCGCTCGAGCTGGCCATGGTGCATGCGGTCAACGCACTGGCGTCGAACGGCGCCAACCGGATCGTGATCGCCTTCGCCGGGCGCGACCGCACGGCTGCGGAAATCCGCATCAAGCGCCTGCTGCTGAGAAAATTCCCGCCGCATCTGCTGGGCGCGTTGCCGATCCTGTTCTCGCACGAAGTCGCCGAGGACGAAGACGATCTGCGCCGCACCTGGACGGCGTTGTTCAACGCCTTCCTGCATCCGGCGATGGAGCGTTTCCTGTACAGCGCCGAGCATCTGCTGCGAGAGCACAAGAGCCAGAATCCGCTGCTGATTTTCCGCAACGACGGCAATTCCGCGCGCGTTTCCAAAACCATCGCCTGCAAGACCTACAGCTCCGGCCCGCGCGGTGGCGCGGAAGGCGCCAAGGCGCTCGCGGCGCATTATGGGTTCAAGCAACTGCTGTCGATGGATGTCGGCGGCACCACCACCGACATCGGCGTGATCGAAAAAGGCCAGGTGCGCGCCCAGCAATATGGCCGGATCGAAGGCGTCAGCACCTCGTTCCCCTTGTGCGACGTGGTCAGCGTCGGCGTCGGCGGCAGTTCGATCATCAAGCTCGACGGCAAGACCATCAAGGTCGGGCCGGACAGCGTCGGTGCGGCGCCCGGTCCCGCCTGCTTCGGTCTCGGCGGCAAGGACGCGACCATCACCGATGTGTTCCTCCTGCAGGGACTGCTCGATCCGGCGTCCTTCTTCGGCGGCGAACTGAAGATCGATGTCGAACGCGCGCGCGCTGCCATTGCCGGCACGATCGCAAAACCGCTGGGGCTGTCCGAAGAGGCGGCGGCGATCGCGATGGAGAATGCCTGGGTTGCCAAGGTCGCCGACAACCTGAAGAAGTGTATGAAGATCACGCCGGAGACCACGCTGGCGGCGTTTGGCGGCGCCGGCCCGTTCGTGGTGTGCAAGGTGGCCGAGGCCGCCGGCATTTCGCGCGTCATCATTCCGGGGCTGGCCGCGGTGTTCTCGGCCTTCGGCATCGGCTTCTCGGATATCGGCCATCAATACGATCTGCCGCTCAAGACCAAGGATGTCGCCGGGCTCAAGGCGACGCAGGCGGAGCTGCTGCTGCGCGCGCGGCGCGGCATGCTGGCGGAAGGATTCGAGCTTGACGACTGCGAGATCGAGCAGGCCCTGCAGATCAGCGAAGGACGCAAGACCGACAGCGTGCCGCTGACCAACGGCAAACTGCCGGTGAAATTGTCGGAACGCGCACGCGCTTCGGTCACGCTCAACGTGGTCAAGGTCATGCCGCATCCGGGCATGCACGGAAAATTCGGCGGCAAGGCCAAGCCCGCCATCAGCAAGAGCACGCGCAACATCCTGATCGACGGCAAGCGGCGGGCGGTACCGCTGTACCGCGCCGAAGAACAGCCGGCCGGCGCGAGCGCCGAAGGCCCCGCCGTTCTGGAAGAGGCGTTTTTCACCTGCCGCATCGAAGCCGGCTGGCGCTTCGAGTGCAACGCCAGCCGCGACATCCTGCTGAGCCGCGTTCAGGCCAAGGCCAGAACCTCGAAATAAAGGATAGGAACCCTCATGAAAGTCCTCATCACCGAATACCTGCGCATCAATCTCGATACCGAGAAATGGGAATGCCGCCGCTGCGGCCACGTGCATGGCAGCGCGCGCGACAATTACAAGCGCGGCCTGCTGGTCTACGACCGCGATCCGCGCGAAGTGCACAAGCCGCTGCTCGATACCCAGCTCTATGAGCGCACCTATTCGCCGGACCCGACCTGGTGTCGCATCCTCGAGTACTACTGTTCTGCCTGCGGCACGATGGTGGAAGCGGAATACCTGCCGCCGGGCCATCCGCCGCTGCACGACATCGAGCTCGATATCGATGCGCTCAAGCTGCAGTGGAAGGACCGCAAGGAAGTGACCGAGCCGGCGATAGGCCCCGATCTTGCGATGGAGAAAATCAAAAACAACCGTGCCCTGCATCCTGGGCATCAGCATAGACACAAGCACTGAGGCCGGCCATGAAACGAGTATCCGTAGATATTGGCGGCACTTTCACCGACTGCTTCGTCGCCTGGAGCGACAGGAACGTCGAAGGCAAGGCGCTGACCACGCATCACAACCTGGCGCTGGGCTTCAACGCGGCGCTGGCCGATGCCTGCAAGCAACTGGACGTGGAATCCACCACGCTGCTGTCGCAGGTGGACTCGGTGCGCTATTCAACGACTCTGGGCACCAATGCGCTGATCGAACGCAAGGGCCCGCGCATCGGCGTGCTGGTGACCACCGGCTTCAAGAGCACAATCCCATTGTCGCGCGCCCGCGGTTACGGCGAAGGCTTGTCGGAAAGCGCGCAAATGGACATTCCAAACGCGCGGCGACCGACACCGATCGTGCCGATCCCGATGATCCGCGAAGTGCGCGAGCGCGTGGATTATCTGGGCCAGGTTTTCTGGGAACTGGACGAGGACGATGTGCGCCTGCGTATCCGCGAACTGGTGGATGCCGGTGCCGAGGCGCTGGTAGTGATGTTCACCAATAGCGTGGTCAATACTGCGCATGAATTGCGCGTGCGCGAAATCTTCCTCGAGGAATACCCGGCACATCTGCTCGGCGCTATTCCGATGCTGCTGTCGCATCAGGTTGCCGGCCGCAAGGGCGAATACGCGCGTGGCACCTCGACCATCATGGACGCCTTCCTGCACCAGACCATGTATCACGGTCTCGGCACGCTGGAATTGAACCTGCGCGCGCAGGGCTACAACAAGCCGATGCTGGTCAGCCATAACTCCGGCGGCATGGCGCAGCTCAACTCCACCGACGCCTTGCAGACGGTGCATTCCGGGCCGGTGTCCGGCGTCGCCGCCAGCGAGCACCTGGCGATGCAGGCGGAACTGGGCAACGTCGTCGCCACCGACATGGGCGGCACCAGTTTCGATATCGGTATCGTCGATCAGGGTGGCGTCAAGCACTACGATTTCAATCCGGTGATCGACCGCTGGCTGGTGTCGATCCCGATGGTGCACCTGGTGACGCTGGGTGCGGGTGGTGGTTCGATCGCGCACTTCGAGCGCTTGTTCAGTTCGATAGAAATCGGGCCGCAATCCGCCGGTTCCGATCCGGGCCCGGCGTGTTACGACCGCGGTGGCCTCAAACCGACCGTGACCGACGCCGATCTGGTGCTGGGTTATCTCGATCCGAAGAATTACGCCAACGGCCGCATTCCGCTCAATCCGAAGCGCGCCAAGCAGGCGATCGAGGACAATCTTTGCGACGATCTCAATCTGAGCGTGATCGAGACCGCCCAGCTGATCAAGCGCAACGTCGACGCCAACATGGCCAACGGCATCGCCACCGAGTTGCGCACGCGCGGTTACGAGCCCAGGGATTTCACCATCCTCGCCTACGGCGGCAATGGCCCGCTGCATGCCTGCGGCATTGCCAATGCGCTGGGTGTCAGCAAGATTCTGGCGCCGCCGTATTCGTCGACTTTCTCGGCCTGCGGTGCCGGCAACGTCAACCAGATGCACATCCACGAGATGAGTACCTGGACCGTATTGTTCAATGCGGCGCTGAAAGTGTTTTTTACCGACTACGAAAGTTTCAACAAGAGCGTTGAGGAACTGGAGCGGCGTGGCCGCGAGGATCTGCTGCGCCAGGGCATGTCGGCCGATCAGATCAAGTATCGTCTCGAACTCGACATGCGTTATGGCGACCAGCGCGTGCAGACCGCGGTCGTTACCGCGCAGAACCGGCTGAAGGTGCAGAAGGATGTGCTGGCGCTGATGGACCAGTTCCACCAGAGCTACGGGACGCGCTTCGGCGAAGGCAGTCAGTCGCCCGAGGCGGGTGTGCGCATCAACACCATCCGCGTCTGCTCCTATGTCGAGCAGCCCAAGGTGCAGTTCGCCAAGCTCAAGCTCAACGGCAAGTCGCGCCCCGCGCCGGCGCCATTGAGCCGGCGCGACTGCCATTTCGTGGGTCACGACAAGGCGCTGGATACGCCGGTCTACGGCGAGGATGCGCTGGTGGAAGGCATCCAGATCGAAGGCCCCGCGATCGTCACCGCGCGCGCGACAACCTATCTGATCGAACCGGGCTGGACTTACCACGCCGCTGCACAGGGCGGCGTCTGGTTCATCAAGAAATAAGCGGCAACAGGAGCAAGACATGAACGACAAGATTTCCAGTGAAGAGCAGGCGCTGCTCGACAAGTTTCTCGCCGATAACCAGTTGTGGCTGGGCCCCGATCCCGAGATCATGCGCAATCACAGCACCACGCCACGCTCCGTCGCCGAGGATGCGATCCTCAAAAAAGGACTGGACCCGCACGAGGTGCACCATGTGCGCGGGCTGATCAATGCGGCGCTGTCCGAAGCCTTTGCGATGTGTAACCAGATGGGTGCCGCGCCGGGCGCGAAGTGGGGCGATCTCGTCACCGGCATCTACACCGCGCAGGGCGATCTGGCGATGATCGCGCCGCACGGCATCATCGCTTTCGCCGCCTGCTGCTTTTACCCGATCCGCTTCATCATCAAGAACTGGACCAATGATCCGACGGTCGGCGTCAAGGACGGCGACGGCTTCATTCATAACGACGCGCGTTACGGCGGCATCCACAACACCGACCAGTCGATGATGATGCCGCTGTTCTACAAGGGCG
>JBOICJ010000176.1:0-2897 GCA_050740035.1 Stenotrophobium sp.
GGGGCCTCTGTCCGGTATCGGCGAAACCCTCTTCATCAAGAAAACCAATACCGTGCTCGAGTGCCTGGCGCAGATCGGTATGGACCCGGCGCAGGTGGATTACATCACCTACGATCACTTGCACACGCAGAACGTCACGCGCTGGCTGGGCAATGACCAGCAGGAAGCTATTTTCCCCAACGCAAAACTGCTGATCACGCGCGAAGAGTGGGAATCGACCCAATCGCTGATTCCCTGGCATAACCAGTGGTACTGCCCCGGCGGCATTGCTGGCGTTGACGAATCGAAACTGATTTTCATCGAAGACGACCTGTTCCTCGGCGAAGGCGTGGCGCTGGTGCGTACCAAGGGCCACACCGAGGGCAATCACTCCATCGTCGCTTCAACCGATGACGGCATCTATGTCACCAGTGAAAACGGCGTGTCCCTGGATGCCTATGCGCCCCATCGCTCAACGGTCCCCGGCGTCGCCGAGTTCGCACGCTACACCGGCGCCGAAGTCATCATCAACGGCAACACGCAGGAGTACGTCGTCGATCAGTACATCTCGATGGTGCAGGAAAAGGAGATCGCCGGTCCGTCCCGCCGCATCGAGGGCTATCCCAACATGGCGCCCAGTTCCGAATCCCACGGTTACTGGCTGTTCCCGCGCACCAGTCCCAGTGTGCTGGTTGGCGATCTGCATTTTGGAAAGCTGCAATTGAATCCCGCAGCCGTGCGCCGCGCAGCCTGAACCGCCCCAACCCTAATTTCGTTACACCCAGACATCACCGACGACTGGATTTTCCCGGAGCACGGCGCTTGAACTACAAAAAGAATTTTCTCGTGACGGGCTGCGCATCGGGCATCGGCGCAGCGCTGGCGCATGAATTGCTGTCGCGCGGCGCACGGGTCTGCGCCGCGGATATCAATATCGCGGCAATGGCACCCCTGAAAACCGTCGCCGGCACGGCGGATCAGCTTTGGCTGGCACAACTCGATGTGCGCGACGCTGCGGCGTGGGAGGCGCTGGTCACGGAATTCTCCACGCGCTGGGGACAGCTCGACGTGATCGTCAACGTCGCCGGCGTGCTGCGCCCCGGTTATTGCTACGAGGGCGAAGCGCATGACGTGGATTTTCATCTGGACGTCAACGCCAAAGGCGTGATTCACGGTACACGCGCCGCCGCCCGGCACATGCTGCGACAGCGCAGCGGCCACATCATCAATATCGCGTCGCTGGCGGGGCTGGCACCGGTGCCGGGCCTGTCGTTGTACTCGGCATCGAAATTTGCGGTACGGGGTTACACCCTGGCGGTTGCGCACGAACTGCGCGACAAGGGCATCAAGGTCACGGTGATCTGCCCGGACGCAGTGCAGACACCGATGCTCGACCTGCAAGCGGATTACGAACAGGCCGCGCTGACCTTCTCCGGCAGCCGTTCGCTCAGCACTCAGGAGGTGGTGAATGCCATCGTCGAGCGCGCTCTGGTCAAGGCGCCGATCGAGATCACATTGCCGGCCTCGCGAGGCTTTGTCAGCAAGCTCGCCTGCGTATTTCCGGCCGCCAGCGCCCTGCTGATCAACTCACTCAAAAAACGCGGGCGCCAGCATCAACTCGCATCCAGACCGGGTCATCATCCCGATTAAGCTGCGCGCAGAAAAGTACCCGTCAGACGAGGGCCGCTGGAGGCTGCCTACAATCCCAAACCATCGATTTCACCTTTTCCGCTGCGCAGCAGGCGTGGCACCGATTCGGTGATGTCCAGTACGGTCGTGGGCACGATGCCGCAGTTACCGCCATCGACCACGACATCAACTTCCCTGAGCAGACGCTCGCGCCAGTCCTGAGGATCGCTGACCGGTTCGCTCTCGTCCGGAAACTGCAAGGTGCAACTGATCAGAGGCTCGCCCAAGGTCGCGAGCAGAGCCTCGGTAATACGATGACCCGGCACGCGGATGCCGATCGTCTTGCGCTTCTCGTGGGCCAGCCGTCGGGGTACCTCCTTGGTCGCGTTCAGAACGAAGGTGTACGGACCCGGCGTCAGGCGCTTGAGCAACCGGAACTGGGCATTGTCGACACGCGCGTAAGTCGCAATTTCGGAAAGGTCGCGGCACATCAGCGTGAACTGGTGGTGCCGGTCGAACCGCCGGATGCGGCGCAGGCGCTCGGCGGCATCGCGGTCATCCAGATGGCATCCCAGCGCATAGCAGGAGTCGGTCGGGTAGGCGATCACCGCACCACCGCGCAGCTTCACCGCGACCTGCGCCAGCAGGCGAGGCTGCGGATTCTCAGGGTGGACTTCGATCCAGTCGGCGCTCATCGCAGTATTGTACCGGGGCCGGCGATATAATCGCGTCATGAAATTTCTGCTCGACTTCGCCCCCGCCCTGCTGTTCTTCGGCGCGTTCCACTACTTCGGCATCTACATCGCCACCGGCGTCCTGATCGTCGCGCTATTCGCGCTGGTTGCGATCTACTGGTTCTGGAAGCATGAACTGCACAAGATGCACCTGATTACCGCGGTACTCGCCGCGGTGCTTGGGGGACTGACGATCTACGTGCACGACCCGCGTTTCATCGAATTCAAGCCGACCGCGCTCTATGCGATCTTTTCCATCGTGCTGCTGCTGAGCCACGTCATCGGCGACAAAGTGCTGATGGCGCGCATTCCCCAGACTGCGATTCAACTCCCCGAGCCGGTGTGGAAGCGCATCAATTTCATCTGGGCGCTGTTCTTCGCGTTCTGCGCCGTGCTCAACCTCTACGTCGCCTGGAATTACGACCAGGCCACCTGGGTCAAATTCAAGACTTTTGGCTTCACCGCACTGATGCTCGTGTTCATGCTGCTGCACGCGCCTTTTCTGGCGAAGTACATGACCGACACCGAAAACGGGACACGTTGATTCACATGCTC
>JBOICJ010000177.1:0-3467 GCA_050740035.1 Stenotrophobium sp.
GAACAGCAGCCCCATCTCCTTGAGACGCGGCCCGACCTGGGCGGCGATCCACTGGTCGCGCTCGGTCAGCGGCCGCGGTTCGCCGCGACCGCCGGCGGCGAGGTTGCCGCGCGTTTCACCCGGACGCGGAATGCGCGCAAGACAGTAAGGCACCGCCACGCCGTCGACCATCAGGATGCGCTTGTCGCCGTCGCTGATCGCCGACAGGTAGCGCTGCGCCATGATGCTGTGCCGGCCGTTTTGCGTGAGTGTCTCAAGAATGGCGCCGAGGTTCTGTCCGTTTTCGCCGACACGGAAAATGCCGGCGCCGCCCATGCCGTCCAGCGGCTTGAAGATCACGTCCCGGTGTTCGTCGTGAAAGGCGCGCAGCGTCGCCATGCTGCGACTCACCAGCGTCGGTGCGCAGCACTGCGCGAACCAGCTGATGAAGACCTTCTCGTTGGCATCGCGCAGAGCCTGCGGCCGGTTGACCACCCGCGCGCCCTGGTCGGCGGCGCGTTCGAGAATATAGGTGGCGGTGATGTATTCCAGATCGAACGGCGGATCCTTGCGCATCAGGATGGCGTCGAGTTCGCCAAGCCTGAGGGTCTGCGCTTCGCTGAGTTCGTACCAGTGCTGCCGGTCGTCGAACACCTTGAGCGGGCGGGCGCTGCCCATGGCGATGCCGTCGCGCAGCCACAGGTCCTGCATTTCAAAATAGCGCAGCGACCAGCCGCGTTTTTGCGCGGCCAGCATCAGGGCCAGCGTGGTGTCCTTGTACGGCGTGATGGCGCCGATCGGGTCCATCACCACGCCCAGGGTCTTGGCCATGTGTTCGCTCTCTATATGAATAATCGGTGGGCGCTTGTAAATGGCTCAGGTTTTTTTGACTGCGGCGATCTCGCGGGCGGCGGCCAGCAGCGCCAGACGCGCGACCACGCCATAGGCATAGTAGCGGTTGGTCTGCTCATGTGGCCCGCAGTCGGGCTGTGGGTGGCTGCAGCACTGGTCGAAGGCCAACTGCTCGAAGCGCATGCCGGGCGCATTCAGGTTTTCCTGGTTGCCACGCTGTGTGTTGACACGATAGAAGCCGCCGACGACATGGTGGTCAATCATGTAAATCACCGGCTCGGCGGTGGACTGGTCTTCGCCGATTTTCTCGAAGGTGTAAACGCCTTCCTGGATGATCGCGCCGGTGACTTCGCGGCCTTCCTTGGCGCTGCTCATGTGCGTGCGTGCCTTGCGGTTCATGTTGCGCACGTCTTCGACGCTGCGTGCGGTCATCACGCCCATGCCGTAGGTGCCGGCTTCGGATTTGACGATGACGAAAGGCTCGTCGGCAATGCCGTACTGCTTGTATTTTTCGGTGATGTCTTCGAGCAGCATCTGGACATTGGATTCCAGGCATTCCTCGCCTTCGCGCTTGGCGAAGTTGATCTGCCCGCAGTTGCGGAACAACGGATCGACGAACCACGGGTCGATGTCGAGCAGTGCGCCGAATTCGCGGGCGACATCGCGATAAAACCCGAAGTGACTGGATTTTGTGCGTGCGTGCCAGCCCAGTCCCAGCGGCGGAATCACGTCCTGGTCGAGGCCCTTGAGAATTTCCGGCACACCGGAGGTGAGGTCGTTGTTGAGCAGGATCGCACAAGGCGTGAAGTTTCCCGCCGAGACCAGCGTGTCGTTGCGTTGAATCGGCTCCAGCAGCAGTTTGCGGCCGGAGATTTCAAGCGTCAGTTCGGTCGGCGCGGTGATTTCGGGGATCAGGGTGCCGATGTGGACGCGGTAGCCGGCTTTCTGGATCAGGTCGTGTAGCGTGGCGACATTTTCAAGATAAAACTTGTTTCGGGTGTGGTTCTCCGGCACCAGCAGGATGCCTTTTGCGGTCGGACAGACGCGCTCGATCGCGATCTGCAAGGCCTGGATGCACAACGGTTCAAAGGTCGGATTCAGATTGTTGAAGCCGCCGGGAAACAGATTGGTGTCGACCGGCGCCAGCTTGAAGCCGGCGTTGCGCAGATCCACCGAGCAATAGAAGGGCGGCGTCGCGGCCTGCCATTGCGCCCGGAACCAGGCTTCGATGTCGGATGTCCTTGCCAGCAGCGTGGACTCCAGTTGCAGCAGCGGCCCGCGCTGGGCGGCAATCAGTTGCGGAACGGGATGGTTCATGGTGATCCTCGAAATTTGCCCGGCATGTTAGCTCAGGGCCAGCTTAAGTTGCGGACATATAGGCAGCGTTCAAGGAGTGTGTTACAAAACATCCTGAATATTCTGGAAAGATGTTGAAATTTTCTGCATCGGGGGAGGCGGAGTGAGTCAAGATAAGAAGACTGTATCCAAGGTCATGGTCATCGACGATAGCCAGACCATACGGCGTACCGCAGAAACGCTGCTGACGCGCGAGGGGTATATCGTTGTGACCGCGCAGGACGGATTCGAGGCGCTGGCCAAGATCGCCGAGCAGAATCCGGACATCATCTTTGTCGACATCATGATGCCGCGGCTGGACGGCTATCAGGCCTGTGCGCTGATCAAGGGTAATCCGCGTTTCGCCAAGACTCCGGTGATCATGCTTTCTTCCAAGGATGGACTGTTCGATCGTGCCCGCGGACGCATCGTGGGTTCCGATGAGTACCTGACCAAGCCTTTCACCAAGGACGAGCTGATCGGGGCGGTGCGCGCCCACGTGAAGCAGTAAGGTCTGCAACCATCGATGACTTCCGAATTCAGAAGCCTGCGCGACCAGCCATTCGATCTGCTGCAACGGCTGGAGTCGCAACTACAGGTGGCACGGCTCGATATCGTTGCCGGGCAGGCGCAAGGCTGGATCGGATTGGGTTTTCGTCTCGGCAGCAGCTGGCTGGTGGCGCCGCGCGACGACGTGCGCGAGATCATCGCCCCGCCAAAATTGACGCGTATCCCCAATGCCAAGCCGTGGCTGCTGGGCGTCGCCAACGTTCGCGGCGCCTTGCTCGGCGTGATCGACCTCAATCATTTTCTGGGCGGCGAGGCTTCGGCCGCCAAGCGCGCCCAACGTCTGCTGGTCTATAACTCGGATCGTGTTCCGGTGGGTTTTCTGGTCGATGAAGTTGCCGGGCACCGCCAGTTCGCAGCCAATGAACAGCGTACGGAGCTGCCGGAAGGTTCGGAGCCGTTCCTGCCGTATCTGCTTGGAGCGTTCGTGCGCGATGGTCAGCCGTGGCTCGCGTTCAGCCTGCATAAGCTGGCTATGGCCGACACTTTTGGACACGCCGGGCTATGAACGACAGCGCGATGCCATCGAATCTTGACTATTCCCTGCAATGGGTTCGCGGCGAACTCGATCAGAGTCTGTCGCGTGTGCGCACGCTGATCGAGCATTATCTCGAGAGTGCGGCCGATCCCTTGACGTTGCAACAGGCCGACGCTGAGCTACAGACCGTGCGCGGCACCGCCAACATGATTCAGCGTTATGGTGCCGCCATCGCCGCCGAAGAGATGCGGCAGAC
>JBOICJ010000178.1:0-6271 GCA_050740035.1 Stenotrophobium sp.
AGATGCCCATGAACACTTCGTAGCAGATCATCTGCGCGGACGAGCGCAGGCCGCCGATCAGCGCGTACTTGCTGTTGGACGACCAGCCGGCCAGCACCACGGCGTAGATCGACAGCCCGGCGATGGCGAAGAAGAACAGCAGGCCGAGGTTGAGATTGGCGACGCCGATGTTCGGCGTGATCGGCACGATGGCGAACGCCAGCAGCATCATGCTCATGGCGATCATCGGCGCGATCAGGAAGGTCGCCTTGTCGACGAACGGCGGCAGCCAGTCTTCCTTGAAAAAAATCTTGAGCATGTCGGCGATGACGATGCCGAGCCCCAGCGGCCCCACCCGGTTGGGTCCATAGCGATCCTGCCACAGGCCCAGCAGACGACGCTCCAGCCAGATCATCCAGGCCGCCGACAGAATCAGGCACAGCAGGATCAGGAAGGTGCAGATAGCGGTCGCGATGAAAGGCTGCGCCACCACAGGGAAAATGCCGAGGAACAGATGCCAGAGCGCCATCGCCTCAGCCCCCCTTGGACAGCTGCGCAACGCTGCTGGAATTCAGCAGCGGCACGTCCTTGAATCCGGCGGGCAGCCCCACCAGACCCTGCGGCAAGGTTGCGCTGGTGTGCAAAGGCAGCGTCAGGGTCTGGCCTTCAACGGTGATGGTGACCTTGCCGTTGAGACTCAGCCGCTGCGCATCGGCGGCGTTCAAGACCGCCGCCGCCGGCGACGCCCGCTCGATCACCGGCTGCGCACGCGAGGATAATTCTTCTTCGCCGAAGTGACGGTGCAGCGCCAGCGCACGGAATCCCGCTTGCGGCGCGGTAAATGCCACCGGAATTTCGCTGTAGTAGCTAAAGCTCTGCCCGTCTGAGGCAAACACTCTCACGCCGGCATCGCCGCCACGCAGATGTCCGCCGACTTCGGCCTGAAACTTGTTCCAGGCCTGCGGCGAATTCCAGCCCGGCGCCCAGGCATAAGGCAGCAGCGCCGACGGACGATCGGGCTTGCCGATGCCGTTATAGCCTTCCATGGAAAAGTTGAGCGCGGTATCTGCATCCTGCGGCTGACGCGGTTCGTGCACGCTGATATTGGCGCGCATCGCGGTGCGTCCGCTGTAACGGTGCGGCTCGCGAGAAAGCTTCATGCCATCGACCCGGAATTTCGCGCTGGGCGCGGCATCCGCCATCCGCACCAGCTGCGGCAGAGCGCTTGCGCAAGCGGCGATAACATCATCGAGTACCGGCCAGGACTTGCTGCCCAGTTCCGACAGCCAGCGCCAGGCTTCGAGCGTGGCGATGTCCTTGTTGTAGTAGCTCGCCTCGAACACCTGGTAGTGCCGCTGGGCGCGGCCTTCCATGCTGACGAAAGTGCCGTCACCCTCGAACACGCTGGCCGCCGGCAGCAGCAGACTGGCGCGCTCGGCCGTCGCGGTCATCTGGTGATCGAGCACGATCACCGCCTTGACGTCGGCGAACAAGGTATCGACCTGGGCACGCGACGCACGCCGATAAAGATCGTTTTCCAGCACGACGACGGTATCGGCCTCGCCGCGATTGGCTGCGGCAAATGCCTGGTCCAGAACACCGGCCTGCATCATGGCCAGGCCCACGCTGTTGACTTCCGGCACCGCCAGCGACACCTCGACCGCTGCATCGCGGCGCTTGAGCGCTGCGGCGATATTGGCCGCCGCTTCAATCACCGCGGCGGACATGGCGCCGGTGCCCGACACGATCAGCGGACGGCGCGCCGCGGCCAGCACGTCGGCGATTTCCCGGGCCAGTGCCTGGTCAGCGGTAGCCAAATCCTTGATCTGCGGCGCCTTGGCGTCCAGCAGTCCGGCAATGGCGTGGCCGAGCCGGGCGATGTCTTCCGGCGCGGCGTGCCGGGTTTTCTTCGCCACGTCATCCAGACGCGTCGCATCCGGCGTGACGATGAACAGCGGATTCTTTTCCTTTTGCACCAGGTCGGCCAGCGCGATCGCCTGCCATTCCGGCACGCTCTTCTTGGCGCCGAGATCGCGCGCCTTGCCACGTGCGGCCTGACGCAGCGCCAGCGCCACGCGCGGCGCCGTGCTGGTGACATCCTCGCCCAGCACCAGTACGGCATCGGCGTCCTCGATGCTCTCGACGGTCGCGCTTTTGGCCGGCGTGGTCTTGAGCACATCAACCACGCGCAAGACCAGCGCGTGCTCCGGCACCGACATGCCGCTGTAGAAATTTTCCGCGCCGACCAGCTCGCGCAGCGCGAAATTGGACTCCAGCGATGCGCGCGGCGAACCGATGCCGATCACTTTTTTGGCACGGCGGATCATGCTGCCGCCCTGCGCGATGGCCTCGCCTTTTTCGATCGCGATCAGGCGGGCGTCATGCTTGAGATAGGCGCGCCGCGGCCGATCCTTGAGGTTGGTGAAGCCATAACCGAAACGGCCGCGGTCGCAGAGGAAATAACCATTGACCTCGCCGTTGTAGCGATTCTCGATGCGGCGTATTTCACCATAGCGCTCGCCCGGCGAAATATTGCAGCCGACCGCACAGCCGGTGCAGATGCTGGGCGCGAACTGCATGTCCCACTTGCGGTTGTAGCGCTCGGAATGCGTCTTGTCGGTGAACACGCCGGTCGGGCAGACCTCGGTGAGGTTGCCGGAGAATTCGCTCTCCAGCGTGCCGTCTTCGGCGCGGCCGAAGTAGACGTTGCTGGCGGTGCCGAAGACGCCGAGATCGGTGCCGCCGGCGTAGTCCTTGTAATAGCGCACGCAGCGATAACAGGAGATGCAGCGGTTCATCTCGTGCGCGATGAATGGCCCCAGCTCCTGGTTCTGATGGGTGCGCTTGTCGAAACGGTAATTGCGGCTGTGATGGCCGGTCATCACCGTCATGTCCTGCAGGTGACAATGTCCACCCTCTTCGCAGACCGGGCAGTCGTGCGGATGATTGGTCATCAGGAATTCGACGATGGCCTGACGAAACTTCTTCGCCTCCTCATCCTCGATCGAGATATAGGTGCCGTTGGCCGCCGGCGTCATGCACGACATGACGATGCGGCCCATCTTGTCGTTTTCGTCCTTGAACTGCTTGACCGCGCACTGGCGGCAGGCACCGACCGAGCCGAGCGCCGGATGCCAGCAGAAATAGGGAATATCCAGCCCCAGAGACAGGCAGGATTGCAGCAGGTTTCCCGCGCCGCTGACCTCGTAGGATTTGCCGTCTATGTGGATGGTGGCCATGAATGAGCTTTATGCGGTGTGGTTCAGAATCTGCGTCCGGAACAAGCCGTTTGACTCGACGCTGGAGGCTGGCAGCGAACAGCTATCGCCAGGCTTGGACGTGTCTTCCGACGGCTGGACGATGCCGCGCTCGAATTCCGCGCGGAAAATTTTTATCGCGGACTGCAAAGGTTCCATCGCCCCCGGCGCATGCGCACAGAAGGTCTTGCCCGGTCCCAGCGCGCGCGTCATGCGCGTCAGCACTTCAATGTCGCCCGGCTGCCCCTGTCCATTCTCGATCGCACGCAGGAGCCGCACGGTCCACGGCAGTCCGTCGCGGCACGGCGTGCACCAGCCGCAGGATTCGCGCGCGAAGAATTCCTCGAGGTTGCGCACCACCGAGACGATGTTCTGGCGGTCGTCCACCACCGCGAGCAGGCCGGTACCCATGCGCGACCCGGCTCTGGAGATCGTGTCGAAATCCATCGCCAGATCGAGATGTTCTTCGACCAGAAAATCGGTGGACGCGCCGCCCGGCAGCCATGCCTTGAGCTTGAGCCCGTCCTGCATGCCGCCGGCGTGCACTTCGAGAATCTCGCGTGCGGTGGTGCCTATCGGCAGTTCCCAGCAGCCGGGATTCTTCACGCGCCCGGATGCGCCATAGAGCTTGGTGCCGCCGTCCTTGGACTTGCCCTGGCTCAGGCCCTTGAACCAGTTGGCGCCGTTGACGACGATGTGCGGCACGTTGCACAGGGTCTCGACGTTGTTGACCACCGTCGGCCGGCCCCAGAGCCCCGAAATCTGCGGGAACGGCGGCTTGGCGCGCGGGTTGGCGCGCTTGCCTTCGAGCGAATTGATCAGTGCGGTCTCTTCGCCGCAGATATAACGCCCGGCGCCGGTGTGCACATGTACATCGTAGTCCCAGCCGCTGCCGAGAATATTGCGCCCAAGGTAACCGGCGGCGCGCGCCTGTTGCAGGGCCGCGTTGAGACGTTGCGCCGCCAGCACATACTCACCGCGCAGGAAGATATATCCGGCGCTCGCCTGAATCGCGTAGCCGACGGTGACCATCGCTTCGACCAGCTGATGCGGATCGCACTCCATCAGCATCCGGTCCTTGAAGGTGCCCGGTTCCATCTCGTCGGCGTTGCAGACCAGATACTTGGCGCCGGCATCGGCGCCCATCGGCACCAGACTCCACTTGATGCCGGCCGGAAACCCGGCGCCGCCACGGCCGCGCAGATTGGCGTCCTTGACGATGCCCTGCACGCCTTGCGGCGTCAGTTCCTTGATCGCCTTGCGCACCGCGGCGTAACCGCCCACCGCCTCGTAAGCCTTGAGATCCAGCGGCGCCTGACCGGCGCGGATATTGCGCGTCAGCGGCTTGTTCATGCGATCGGATTCGGTGGCGCTCACCTGTAGGCCTCCAGGACCTGGCCGATACTTTGCGGCGTCAGATTGGTGTGCAGATCATCATCGATCATCAGGGTCGGCCCACGGTCGCAGGCACCCAGGCAGCAGATCGGCAACAGGGTAAAGCGGCCATCGGCGGTGGTCTGGCCGTGCCTGACGCCGAGTTTCTGCTCCAGCGCAGCCTTCACGTCTTCATAACCGGTAAGGAAACAGGAAATGCTGTCGCAGACCTTGATCACATGCCGCCCGACCGGCTGGCGGAAAATCAGGTTGTAGAAGGTCGCGACGCCTTCGAGATCGGCGGCGGTGATCCCGATGGCGTCGGCGATCGGCGCAATCGCACCGTCCGGCACCCAGCCGCGATGCTTCTGCACGATCTTCAATGCCTCGATACCGGCGGCGCGGCCGTCCGGATAATGGCTCAGTTCGTGCTCGATCTCGTGACGCTCGGCGTCCGACAGCACAAAGGCCGCGGCCTTGCCCGACTGCTTCTTGCCGAGATCGGCGAGCTTGATGACGGCTTCGCTCATGACCTGCCCTCACCCCACCGCTCGCTCCGCGAGCAGCCCCGCCCTCTCCCGCCATGCGGGCGAGGGACATTGGCGTCGCCCATGGCGACATTCACATTAACGGTCGACATCGGCCATCACGAAGTCAATGCTGGCGATATACGCGATCAGGTCGGGAATCATGCTGCCCTTGATCACGGATGGAATCTGCTGCAGATGCGGGAACGACGGCGTGCGAATGCGCGTGCGATAGCTCATGGTGCTGCCATCACTGGTGAGGTAGTAACTGTTGATGCCCTTGGTCGCCTCGATCATCTGGCTGGACTCGCCCGCCGGAATCACCGGCCCCCACGACACGCCGAGAAAGTGCGTGATCAGGGTTTCGATGTCCTGCAGGGTGTTTTCCTTGGGCGGCGGGCAGGTCAGCGGATGATCCGCCTTGTACGGGCCGGACGGCATGTTCTCGAGGCACTGCTTGATGATGCGGACGCTCTGGCGCATTTCCTCGACGCGCACCACGCAGCGGTCATAAACATCGCCGCCGTGCGCAATCGGCACTTCAAAATCGAAATTCTCGTAGCCCGAATACGGCCGCGCCTTGCGCAGGTCGTAGGCGCAGCCGGTGGCACGCAGCCCCGAACCGGTCACGCCCCACTCGATCGCCTGTTTGGTGTTGTAGGCGGCAATGTCTCGCGAACGCACCTTGAGGATGCCGTTGCCCAGCGCCGCCTTCTGGTACTCGTCGAGGCGTTTGGGCAGGTATTCGACGAAATCGCGCACCAGCTTTTCCCAGCCCTGCGGCAGGTCGTGGGCGACGCCGCCGATGCGGAACCAGGCCGGGTGCATGCGGAAGCCGGTGACCGCCTCGATCACGTCGTAGGCCTTCTGGCGGTCGACGAACATGTAGAACACCGGCGACATCGCGCCGACGTCCTGGCAGAAGGTGCCGTAGAACAACAGGTGCGAAGTGATGCGGAAAAATTCCGCCATCATCACGCGGATGGTCTTGACCCGGTCCGGCACTTCGATGCCGGCGAGCTTTTCCACCGCCAGCACGTAGGGCAGGTTGTTCATCACGCCGCCGAGATAGTCGATACGGTCGGTGTAGGGAATGAAACTGTGCCAGGACTGGCGCTCGGCCATCTTCTCGGC
>JBOICJ010000179.1:0-11638 GCA_050740035.1 Stenotrophobium sp.
TCCCCGTTGCTTGCATTGTGCGTTGGCAGGAAAAGAGATTCCGGACCGGAATTGAGATTTCCGGACGGCTCGTTTGATGGCAGATCATTCAGGGGACATGGCGCGTGCAGCACGTCGCTCCCGCTCCATCCCTTGTGAATCACGGAAGACTGACGATCTATGTCCTCGTCATCGAGACTCTGTGCACGGGGGCGAGGTATCGGAACGGCGGAATCGCTTGAAAAAGGCCCAGGACATTTCCGCGCCGCTGGGCGCCTTGGGGTCTGTGAATCCCCTCAACTTGGGATCGGACGAGCCGCCCGGCCAGAAGTGCTGCATCTGCTCGATGCGCACCTGCTCGAGGATCAGGCAGCCATCCCCATCCAGGTAGGTATCCACGTGATACGGGTAGTCCCCGGCCGCCGGCGTCACATCGGTGGTTTGCGTGGGCGAAAGGGGAAATGGCGATGCCTCACTCCCGGAAACCACCAGATTGTTCGTCATCAACCATTGCTGGATCGCGTTCGCCCCGCTCGCCGGAGTGGCCGCCGGATCCTGCTCGCCCTGGAAGTTGATCACGGGGACGACGCGGGCGTAAGACCCCATCGCCGTATACGCCGCGAGCGCCAGCACCGCGGGCGGCGTCAAGTCCGGGCCCAGCGGCTGACCCACGCCGAGAATGCCGATGCCGTAAGCGCCGCCCTCCGCGATGCCAATGGCCGCGTACAGATCCGGATAGGTCGCGCCCATGATGCTGGTCATCCACGCACCAGCCGACATGCCGATGATGTAGACGCGCTCCGGATCGACGTTCCATGTTGCCATGGCCTGGCGTGTGAGTTCCGCAATGGCCTGTGCGTCGCCTACACCACGCTGCATCTCGACAGGATCATAGAAGCGCCAGGCCTGGAGCAGGTGCGGTCCGAGAGCGCTGTCTGTCTCGTTATCCGGATACATGACGATAAACCCCTCGCGAGCCGCAAGCGGATCGTAGAGATTCGCCGCGCGCTGCTGTTCCGCAGTGGTATTGGCACCGTGCAAAACAACCACCATCGGCGCCGGCTTATCGGGGTGTACGGAGCCAGGTATGTAGACCAGGCTGCGATAATTTCCGAATGCATTGGAGTAGTGAATTTCAGCATTCGTATCGTGGCCTATGCCGTCTGATCTCGAGCAGCCGCTTATGAACAAAGCCAGGAGGCTCCATAAGACGAACGCAGTACGACGCCAATGTTGGTTTATCCCAATCATGATTTTCTTTTTACCATTGAGATTCTTGCTCTCCGACCAAAGAGTTTATCGGCTGCGAGAGTCGCACCGGATATTGCCGTGCGTTACGAAAATCCGCATTGCAAGCCAATCTGGACATCCGCTCTTCATAGTCTTGTCCTCCGATTGCGACGCCGCACACGCGAGTCGCTCCATGCGCGGAGTGCCGGAAAGCAGCCACTGCCATTCGCCTCCGCAGATCTCTTACATGCAGGCCGGACTGAATATTACGCAGTACGCGGCAGGGAACGTGATATGTATTCCGGACATCGATTTGTGATTTTCGGCAAATTCGACTGAATGTCCCCCGCCAATCAGCGTCTACGCATCTCGCAGCGCATGAGCATGGTGCGCCAGATGATCGGCGATGAAACTCTGGATGAACCAGTACGAATGATCGTAGCCGGCGTGACGGCGCAGCGACAACGCCTGACCTGAGGCTTGTGCGGCGTCTTCGAGGTGCTCGGGTTTGAGTTGCTCTTCGAGAAACTGATCGGCCAATCCCTGATCGATCAGGACCGTTCCGGGATAGGATTTCTTGCGCATCAGCGCGCTGGCATCCCAGCTTTTCCAAGCCGCGCGATCGGCACCGAGATAATGGCCGAAGGCTTTTTCGCCCCAGGGCACAGCCGCCGGATTGCAGATCGGGGCGAAGGCGGAAACCGAGTGCCAGCGCGATGGATTGCGCAGCGCCGTGACCAATGCGCCATGCCCGCCCATCGAGTGTCCGAAGATGCCACGGCGATCCATGCGCGCGGGAAATTCACGCTCGATCAGCGCCGGCAGTTCTTCATCGACATAGCTGCCCATGCGGTAATGCGCGGACCACGGCGATTCGGTAGCGTCGAGATAAAACCCGGCGCCGACGCCAAAATCCCAGTGCTCGGCATCGCCCGGCAGACCAAGCCCGCGCGGGCTGGTATCGCAGGCCACCAGCATCAGGCCCAGTTCGGCGGCCTGCCGCTGCGCGCCGGCCTTGAGCATGAAGGTTTCTTCGGTGCAGGTGAGGCCCGACAACCAGTAAAGCGCGGACACCGCATGTTGTGCGGCTTGTGGCGGCACGAACACGGCGAAGCGCATGTCGCTGCCGGTCTGCGTGGAGCGATGGCTGTAAAAACCCATGCGCCCGCCGAAGCAGGCGTGTTCGGCGCGGGTCTCGACGCGCATCAATACACCACGACGCTGCGGATGGATTCGCCGCGCGTCATCAGGTCGAAGCCTTCGTTGATGCGCTCCAGCGGCAGCACGTGAGTGATGAGATCGTCGACATTGATCTGCTTTTCCATGTACCAGTCCACGATCTTCGGCACGTCGGTGCGACCGCGCGCGCCGCCAAAAGCGGTGCCCTGCCATCTGCGACCGGTCACCAGCTGGAACGGCCGCGTGGAAATCTCCTCGCCCGCCGCGGCAACGCCGATGATGGTCGAAACGCCCCAGCCCTTGTGGCAGCACTCCAGCGCCTGCCGCATCAGCACCGGGCTGCCGACGCATTCGAAACTGTAATCGGCGCCGCCGCCGGTCAGTTCCACCAGGTGCGCAACCAGGTCGCCGTCGATGGTTCGCGGATTAACGAAATGCGTCAGGCCAAACTTGCGCGCCAGCATCTCGCGCGCGGGATTCACGTCCACGCCAACGATCATGCGGGCGCCGGCCATGCGCGCACCCTGGATGACGTTGAGGCCGATGCCGCCCAGGCCGAACACGACCACCGTGGCACCGACCTCAACCTTGGCGGTGAACAGCACCGCGCCGATGCCGGTGGTGACGCCACAGCCGATGTAGCAGACCTTGTCGAAAGGCGCGTCCTCGCGGATTCGCGCCAACGCGATCTCCGGCAGCACGGTGTAATTGGCAAACGTGGAGGTACCCATGTAATGCAGGATCGGCTGGCCCTTGAACGAAAACCGGCTGCTGCCGTCGGGCATCACGCCCTTGCCCTGCGTGCCGCGGATTTTCTGGCACAGGTTGGTTTTGGGATTGAGGCAGTATTCGCACTCGCGGCATTCGGGCGTGTAGAGCGGAATCACGTGATCGCCCGGCTTCAGCGATTTCACGCCCGCACCGACCTCAACCACGACGCCTGCGCCTTCGTGTCCGAGGATGGCTGGAAACAGTCCTTCCGGGTCGGCGCCCGACAACGTGTACTGATCGGTGTGGCAAATGCCCGTGGCCTTGATCTCGACCAGCACCTCGCCTTCGCGCGGGCCGGCGAGTTGTACGGTCTCGATGCTCAGGGGCTTGCCGGCTTCAAAAGCGACTGCTGCGCGAACGTCCATGACGATTTCCGGTTGAGGGGTGGATCAAAATATCCTGCGCCATCGCAGGATCGTTGCATGTTGTGGCTGCATGCGCGCCATCATCCCTTGCGTTGACGGCGCGCCAGCAGACTCGGCAACAGCACCAGCGCACACAGCAGCGTCATGCCCAGCCCGACCGTCAGCAGCAGGCCCATGCTGACGGTGCCCGGATGCTTGGCCAGCATCAGGTTGCCGAAATTGGCCATCGTGATCAGCGCGCCGAACAACACCGCACGCGCGGTGCTGGTTTGCAGGATGTTGACGTTGGCGTTCGCCTGGCGGCCACGCTGGACGATGTAGACGCCGTAATCGACGCCAACGCCGAGAATCAGCGGCAGCGCAATCACGTTGGCAAAGTTGAACGACACGCCCAGCAGCACCATGCCGGCCATCGTCAGCAGGCCGGCGAGCACCAGCGGCACCAGTACCAACAAAGTATCCACCACGCTGCGCAGCAGAATCAGCAGCAACAGGGTGATGGCGATGAACGAACTGATGAACGCCTGCCGGAACGCGTTGACCACGGTCTTGCCGGCTTCCATCTCGCTGACCGGCGCACCGATCGCGTCGGGCGCGATGCTGCGGACCTGCTTGATGAAACGCTCCATCGCCGCCGGACTGTCGAGGATTTCGCGCGGCCAGATTTCGACGCGATACTGACCATCGCCGGTGCGCCAGCGCGACACCAGTTGCGGCGGCAGATCGCGCTCGGTGACCGGACCGGCCTGCAGCGCCAGCCGCAGATCGTCGAGATGCGCCGGCATCGCGCCGATCAATGCCGCGTTCAGTCGCTGCATCAATTCATGCTGCTGTGGCGATGACAGGGTTTTCCAGCGCGCGGAAAATTCCTGCAAGGATTGCAGCAACTGCCCGGCGGCGACCGCCGTGGCGCCACGGCTCTGGCCGATGAACGCCGGCAGGTCCTGGCGCAGTTGCGTCATCGCCTCGAAGTCCGCCGTATCCGATGCCGCGGTTCTGGCTTGTACCGGCAGCGTGATGCCCGGCCCCAGCGTCATCGCCAGATCGCCGATGTCGGACAGCTTCTGAGATTGATCCTGCGGAATGAAATTGAGCAGCGACATCGCGCGGCGCACATCCGGCAGCGCCGACAGGCGCTTGGACAATGCCTGCGCCGCCACCGGATCTGGAGTGAGCACCGACAAGGTCAGCGTCGGAATGTTCGGGTCCTTGAGCAGATCGCGGAACGTCGACACCGATTCGCTGGCGGGATCGCGCAGATCGATCGGGTCGTAATCGAACTGCGCCTTTGGAATCAGCAGCAGCGAACCCAGCGCCAGCAAACCCGCACCGACCCAGATCTGGCGGGCGTAGGTATAAGGCCACGACAGCACGCGGCCGAGGATGCCCTTGTCGGCCGGCTGGAGTTGCACCTTGGCCGCATCCGGCGGCAGCAACCGCACCAGCGCCGGCAACAGCGACAGGCTCAGCACCAGACTGATGAACATGCCGGCGCCGGAGATGATGCCCAGTTCGGAAATACCGGTGAAATCGGTGGGGATAAACGCCAGGAATCCGAGCGAGGTGGTCATCGCGCAGACCAACATGAAACCGCCGACATCGCGCGCCGCACGCGGCATCGCCTCCAAGGCAGCGACACCCTGCCCGAGCAACTCGCGGTACTGCATGCACAGGTAGAGCCCGTAATCCAGCCCGAGCCCGACATAGAGCACGCCGAAGGCGATCGAGATCATGTTGAGGTGGCCGATCGCAGCGGCGGCAAACGCCGCCGTGCACAGCAGGCCGAAGACCAGCGTGACCACCACCGCCAGCATCAGCCGTACCGAACGCAAGGCCAGGTACAGCAGCACGATCGCCATCAGCAGCGCCGCGCACAGCGCCAGTCCCATGCCATGAACCACGGTCAGCAGTTCTTCATGCTCCAGCGCCACCGCGCCGGTCACGCGCGCGCGCACGCCGTGTGCGGCATCGAGTTGCAGCTGGCCGAACATCTGGCGCAGCGTATCCATCGGCGCCTGCGCCGGCAGCAGGCTCGAGTAATCCAGATGCGGGGAAATATCGATGAAGCGCCGTGTCGCATCCGGCATCGCGCCGCCGCTGCTCATCAACTCCTGCCACGACAACTGGTAGAACTTGCCGGCGCCGGTAGCGCGGATACCGTCCGCGATCTTGCCCAGCGCCGGCGCCAGGTCGAAGCCCTGCGCCGTAGCGTGCGTGGTGGCGCGATCGAGCAGCACGAACAGGCCGTGCACTGTCGGGTCCTGCGCCAGCGTGCCGAGAAACGGCTGCGCCTGCTGCAACTGGTCGGCGGTCTGCAGCAGTTCCTTGTCCGACTGGTAGAGCAGCCCGTTGCGACGGAAAAATGGCTCGGCCTCGGGCGCAAAGATTCCGGGATAGAGGTCGGGCCGCGACCTCAATTTGCCCAGCAGCCGGCGCATGGCATCGTCCGCCAGTTCCGGCGTATCGCCGTCGATCACCACCACCATGGTGTGGCTCATCTGCGGAAACCAGCGATCCATCGCCCGCTCGGCCTTGCGCCAGGGCAGCGCCGGCGACAGCATGTTGGCGTTGTTGGTGTCGACGCTGAGGTTGCGGCTGGTGTAGTGCAGCAAGCCGGCGCTCAGCAACGCCGCGAGCACCACCACAGCCAGTGCATGGCGCTGCATGGCGCCGACCCAACGGCCCAGCGCGTGTGTCAATCGACGGTTCTCAGCCTGCATCATCGGTTCCAGGTGGTTGATTTTTACCCGCCCGCACGCGCGGCAGGCCATGAGCTGCTTATGCTACGATTTTGCCGCAATCCCGGCATATCCAGTGGCCGGGTCCCAAAGGCATTTCCCACATGCTCCGATTGATTCTGGCCGGACTGGCCACTGCAATGACTTTTACCGCGCTGGCCGCGCCAGCCCCAGCCGGTACCGTGGATCATTTTCATGCCGCCTTGCTGAACAACATGGAGCATGGCCAGGCTCTGGGTTGCAGCGGCCGCACGCAGAAGATGGCCGCGGTGATTCCCACGACTTTCGACCTGCCGTTCATCAGCCGCCAGGTGCTCAGGCACCACTGGTCGGAGCTGACCGCGGCGCAGCAGACCACGCTGGTGCAAACGCTGCAATCGCTGGCCATCGCCACCTACGCCGGCCAGTTCGCGCGGCACGATGGCGAAAAATTCACCACCGGAGAAACCCAGAGCCTGCCCAACGGCGCGCAGCTGGTGCGCGCCAAGCTGTCCCTGCCCAATCGCGACCCGGTCAATTTCGATTACGTGCTGCGCCTCGACGACGGCCACTGGAAGGTCATCAACGTCGTCGCCGACGGCGTCAGCGACCTCGCCATCCGCTCCGCGCAGTACGAACGCCTGTTCAAGGAGCAGGGCTATGACGGCCTGATCAAATTCCTGCGCAAACAGATCGAACAATTGCAGAAGACTTGCCCATGAAATCCATTGCACCGCGCCTAGGTTGGCCCCTCCTGTCCCTGCTGCTGGCGGCACCGGTCCACGCGGACCCGGCCGTCGATACCGGCACGGTACTGCCGGAAGTCATCGTTACCGGGCAGAAAACCGCGCAGACGCTGGAGCAGGTGCCGGCGTCGGTCAGCTCGATCGATGGCGATTTCATCCAGCGCACCGGCGCCTACGATTTCACGGCGATGCAGGACTATGTTCCCAACACCACGATCTCGATGTCGCCGTCATCGGCGCAGGTCAACATCCGCGGCCTCGGCACGCCGAACTCGAACCCCGCGTTCGACCCCTCGGTCGGCACGGTCATCGATGGCGTCTATTACGGACGTTCGAGTTTCCTCACTGCGTTCTTCTTCGACATCGACCGTCTCGAGGTGCTGCGCGGCCCGCAGGGCTCGCTGTTCGGCAAGAACAGCACCGGCGGCCTGCTCAACCTGGTCACGCGCGCGCCCGGCGACACCTTCACCGGCAACGTCGATTATCTCTATGGCAGCAACGGCGCGCGCTCGCTGCGTCCGGCGATGACCATACCAGTGAGCCACGATCTGTCGTTTCGCGTCTCCGGCAACTACTCGCAGATTCACGGCGTGTTCTACAACACTTTCCTGAACCGCCCGGAGAACAACCCGCGCCAGAACTCGACGCGCCTGCGCATCCGCTACCTGCCGGTGGAGGGCTGGCGCGTCGACATCGGCGCCTTCACCTCGCAGCAGCGCACCAATTTCAACCTCTACAAACTCACCAAGGTCGGCCCGGCGATGCGCGCACTACTGACCAGCTACGACCCGAAATTCAACACCGACATGGAGAGCCGCGAGAATTCGGTCAGCGTGCCGTCGCTGGAAAGCTCGCTGGACAACGGCCTCAACGCCACCGTCAGTCATGACATGGACGGCACCTGGGGCGTGCGCAACCTCAACCTGACCTCGATCACCGGCTACGCGCGCCTGCGCGTGGACAAGCGTGATCTCGACGCCGATTTCACCGCCGTACCGTTCATCCGCGACACGCTGATCCAGCCGAGCCCCTATCAGCAGTTCAGCGAGGAACTGCGCTTTTCCGGCGACAACCCGACGCTGTTCGGCTGGGGCCACGAGGTGCATTTCATCGGCGGCCTGTATTACGCCAACTCGCAGTTCGACACCTCTGACCGCTTCCTGGTCGAAGACCTTGGCGGTGCCGCCGCTTATGTGCTGGCGGCGCAATCGGACGCCAATTCCGTGCCTGGTGGCGTCGCCGGCACCATCGGCAGCGTATCGGGCCTGCTGGGCCCGCTGCTCGGCAACGTCCTCAATGTGATCAACGGTCTCGGCGTCAACACGGCGCAGACCGCCGCGGTCAACCTGAACCAGACCTCGCAGAGCTACGCCATGTTCGGCCAGATCGAGCACCTGTTCACCGAGCACTGGGCCTGGATCGGCGGCGTGCGCCTCGGCCTTGAGCGCAAGCAGGCCGACGCCAGCAGTTTCTCCAACAGCCCGCTGATTCCGGCCATTAGCGACCAGAAAAATTTCACTGCCAACGTCAACGACAACGAGCGCGACATTTCGCCCAAACTAGGCCTGAAGTGGACCCCGGCCAAGACCGCCAGCGTCTATGCCACCTGGTCGCGCGGCTACAAGAGCGGCGGTTTCAATGGCCGGCCGCTCAACAGGGACGGCCTGACGTTCAAGCCGGAGCGCGCGGAGAGCTTCGAGATCGGCGCGAAAGGCAAGATTTTCGATGGCACCATGCGCTTGTCCGGCGCGCTGTTCTCCACCGATTTCCAGAACCTGCAGATTTCCTCGTTGCGGGGCACCAGCTTCGTCATCCTCAATGCCGCATCGGCGCGCTCGCAGGGTTTCGAGGCATCGATGCGCTGGCTGCCGCCGCTGACCGGCGCGACGCTCGACGCTTCGGTCGGACTGGCGGATGCGCGCTACCTGCATTACCCCAATGCGCCGGCGCTGTCCGACAGTTCCAGCACCAGCCAGGACCTGTCCGGCAAGCCGCTGTCGTTTGCGCCGCGCTGGACCGCCAGCCTGGTGCCGTCGTACTCGCGCTACGTGACGTCCTATGACATCGGCGTGACATTTGCGATGGACGTGCTCTATCGCGACCAGCAGTATCTCGACGTCGATGACGACGCCCGCAAGGTGCAGCCGCCGACCACCATCATCAACCTGCGCACGGTGCTGGCGACGCCCGGACAAAGCTGGACGATGGTGCTGGCCGCGCACAACATCACCAACAAGCTGATCCGCGACCAGGTGGTCAACGAGCCGCTGGCGGCGGGCAACTTCGCCTCAGTGCGCACCGACTATGGCCGCTACTACTCGGCCAACCTGTCCTATCAGTTCTAGGGCAGCGCCGCTTCAGGAAACGCGCCGCAAACCGGCGCGTTTTTTATTTATCGGCACTGTTTTGAAATCGCCGTCATCAACTTCACCAACGACACGACATGGCTGCCGAGCAGCGCCTTGCCGGTGACCAGCAGGCCGACGGAAATATCGCGCTCGGGATCGGCCCAGCCGAGGATGTTCATGAAGCCGAGGTGTCCGTAGGCGCGCTCGGTCGCGGGGCCGTAGATGCCGAAGGGATTGGCACCGAGCATCATGCCTTCGCTGTAGCGCATCGGGATTTTCAGGGTGTGATCGAACGAGATGCCGCCCACCGGCCGCACCGCACGCTCCACGGTCTGGTGCTGCATCACCTGGCGGCCGTTGTAGCTGCCGCCGTCGAGCAGCATCTGGTAGAAGCGCGAAAGCTCCTCGGCGGTGGCGTAGACATTGCCGGCCGGAATCACCGCATCCATGAACAACGCCGAGTTGGAAACATCGACGACCTCGCCGAACGGCGCCATCAGCGCCTGCTCCACCAGCGTCGTGATCGGATAACGCACGCGCGTGCCGGCCTCGTAATTGAGCGCCGCCTCGCCGCGCTGCGCCGGCGGCAAGCCATAATCAAAATACTTCATGCCCAGCGGCTGGCGCAGGCGCTGGTCGAGATACTTGCGCACCGGCTCGCCGGTCACGCGCTGGATCACCTCGGCGAGGATGAAGCCGCCGGTGATTGCGTGATAGGCCATGCGCCGCGCGCGGCCCGGCGTCGGCGGCGCCTCGCAGATCGACTTGATCACGCGGTCCCAGTCGAGCAGCAGTTCGGGTTTCAATTCCGACTTCGGCAGGTTGAGGCTGGGGAAACCGCCGCGATGCGACAGCACTTCGGATACGGTGGTCCCGGCCTTGCCGCAGGCGGCGAATGCCGGCAGGTAATGCGCCACCGTCCGATCCAGATCGACGCCGCCATCCTCGGCCAGCAGATGCACCAGAATCGCGGTCACCGCCTTCGAGGCCGAAAACAGGCAGATCGGCGTCTGCGGCACCGCCAATACTTTTTCGGCGGTGGCGGCTTCCAGCGGACCGTTGCCGCGCGCATGCCCCAGCGCGCGGTTGAGCACCACCTGGCCACGGCGGCGCAGGCAGAAGGTCAGCGCCGGATAGGCGCGGCTGCGGTACATGCCCTCGACCGCCTGCCAGATTTCGTTGACCGCCGACGCCGGCAAACCCGCGGCCTGCGGCGAGACCTCGGTATCGCGCGCAATGGTCAGCACCGTCGACAGATCGGCAGGAATATTCACCTTGAGCGACTGGAATAATTTCATGGCCTTTGTTGTTGTTTGATCGCCCGCGCAGTCTCATGTCTGCAACGACCGCGGGTCAAATCCCGCCCGGAAATACGTCACCCGCTGTGCCGGTTCGGCGTTGAATGATTGTTATTAAATATTTAATTATATATTTTTAATATAATAATATATAACATCGTTTTCTGCGATTTTACCGGGAGCGGGTGGCGGCTTTCGCAGAGTTTGTTGCGTTATCCTGCACCGACCACACCCGCTCACGCCCGCATGGAGCGCATGGAGAAATCAGCGCCGCTTGCAACACCCGACACTGCGCCGGCCGCGGTGGCGCGGCGCATCGTCGGCTTTCACCGCGACGACGCTGGCGACTGGGTCGCTGAACTCGAATGCGGCCACGGTCAGCACGTGCGCCACCAGCCGCCGTGGATCAACCGCCCCTGGGTCGCCACGCCCGCCGGCCGTCGCGCAAAACTTGGCGCTACACTGCCGTGCAAGCTCTGCGTCGGGCCCGCACCCGGATGATCGCCCACAAGAGGACAACACGATGACCCTGCACCTGAAGCGCGTTTACCTGCCGTCCGACGCCGCTGACGGCCGCCGCATTCTGGTAGACCGCCTGTGGCCGCGCGGCCTCACCAAGGCCACGGCGCAGATCGATCTCTGGATCAAGGACATCGCACCCAGCGCCGAACTGCGCAAATGGTTCGGGCACGAATCCGAAAAGTGGCCGGAATTCCGCAAACGCTACGGCGCCGAACTGCGGCAGATGCCGGAAGTCGTGGCGCAACTGCGCGCCGAGTTGCGCAAAGGTCCGGCGACGCTGCTGTTCGGCGCCCACAACGAGACCGAGAACAACGCCGTCGCGCTGCGGGAATATCTGCAAAAGCACAAATGACCGCGCCAACGCTCCGCACGCCGGCAGGCGTTCCCACGTCATGAAAAAAGACGCCGACGCGCCACCCCGCGCCGCCAAGACCACGCGGCCGCGCTGGCTGCCGGCCACCACCGCCGATGGCCGCCGCCGCG
>JBOICJ010000180.1:0-7422 GCA_050740035.1 Stenotrophobium sp.
CAGGCGAATTCATCTGGACGGGCGGCGATTGCCACCTGTATCTCAACCATCTGGATCAAGTGGACGAGCAACTGTCCCGCAAGCCTTACGCGCCGCCGACGCTCGTTATCAAGCGCAAGCCGCCGACACTGTTCGATTACCGCTACGAGGATTTCGAGATTGCCAACTACCAGAGCCATTCGCCCATCAAGGCGCCGGTAGCGGTTTGAGCATGGACACGATTGGCTGGCAGGATTTCGAGAAGGTGGAGCTGCGCGTTGGCATGGTGGTTGCAGCAGAGCCATATCCCGAAGCGCGCAAGCCGGCATACAAGCTCAAGGTGGATTTCGGCCCGGAAATCGGAGTGAAGCAGAGTTCCGCACAGATTACCGTGCACTATCGGCCTCAAGAACTGATTGGCCGGCAGGTGCTGGCGGTGGTCAATTTCCCGCCCAAGCGCATCGGCCCGTTCGTTTCCGAGTGCTTGGTCTGCGGTTTCTATCGCGAAGATGGCAGCGTGATTCTGGCAGTGCCGGACAAGCCGGTAGCGAACGGCGCGAAGCTCGGCTGATGCTGTCCCTCATCGTCGCCATCGGCGAACACAACGAGATCGGCAAAAACGGCAAGATGCCGTGGCATCTGCCCGCCGATCTGAAGCATTTCAAGGCGTTGACGCTCGGCAAGCCGATGATTATGGGGCGGCGGACGTTCGAAGCCATCGGCAAGCCGCTGCCGGGGCGGCGCAATATCGTGGTGACACGAAATGCCGCCTTTCAGGCGGCAGGCTGCGAAGTAGCGCATTCGCTGACGGATGCCTTGGTGCTGGCTGCCGGCATGCCAGAAATCATGGTGATAGGTGGCGCTGAAATCTACCGGGAAGCCTTGCCGCGCGCACAACGCATCTATCTCACGCGCGTGCATGCGAGTTTTGAGGCCGACACATTTTTTCCTGCGCTTGATCCGGCCGATTGGCGCGAAACGGTGCGCGAAGACCATGCGGCCGATGAACGTAATCATTTCGCATATTCATTTACTACACTAGTGCGGCGCATTCCAGCCAATTTTGTGTGACTGTCTTAAACAACTAGCGAATTATGGTTTAGCCGTGCTATGTATTCCAGTACTAAATTGAGACTTGGAGTGGATGACTGGAAATGACCCGTTGCTGCCGGTGGCGACCGTCTGCTTTCAAGGGTGTTGATCACCCAGGAATTTCTGGGCACGCACGGTGCCACTGCTCGCAGACACGCTGGCAGAATCGCAGGAATACTCGGCCGGGGATCAGAGATCCGCGGAAACGGCTTGGAACCCGATATTCGACGTTATGCGTGGGAGAAAACGGGACATCGCAATCGAATGGAAACAGGGGTGTCGGTGCGGGCGGGGAAGTAATGAAACTGGCGCGAAACGTCCTGCGACGTTACCATCAGCAGGCGGGATGGTCACGCAGTATTCCAGCTAGGCTTGGGGCATGGGTCGCCGCACGTTCTCGTCTGCAATAGCCGCCGCGCTTGGCGCGGCGCTGCTGTTCGGCGCCAGTACGCCGCTCGCCAAGCAACTGTTGCGCGACATGTCACCGATCCTGTTGGCCGGCCTGCTTTACCTCGGCAGCGGCGTGGGCTTGGCGCTGATCCGGCTGCTGCGCGACCGCGGCTGGCGCACGCCATCCATGACCAGGAAGGGGTGGCTCTGGCTGCTGCTCGCGATCGGCTTCGGCGGCGTGCTGGGTCCCTTGGCGTTGATGCTGGGACTGACCCAGACGTCGGCGGCAAGCGCTTCGCTGCTGTTGAATCTGGAGGCGGTGTTGACTGCGGTGCTGGCGTGGGTGGTTTTTCGCGAAAACACCGATCGCCGCGTGGTGTTGGGCATGGCGCTGATCGTCGCCGGCGCCGTGTTGCTCGCGCGGCCCGGACAATCGGCTGACGCAGGATTGAGCTGGGGTGCGCTGCTGATTGCCGGAGCCTGTCTGTGCTGGGCCCTGGACAACAATTTCACCCGCAAGGTGTCCGCCTCGGACGCGCTGTTCATTGCCGGGGTGAAGGGATTGATCGCCGGCATCGTCAATACCACGGCCGCATTGCTTCTGGGCGCCGCATGGCCCACGCCCATCACCGTGGCAGAGGCGATGACGGTGGGGCTGCTTGGCTACGGCGCAAGCCTGGTGTTGTTCGTGCTGGCCCTGCGCGGCTTGGGCACGGCGCGCACGGGCGCCTATTTTTCGACGGCGCCGTTCCTGGGCGCCGCGATCGCGATCCTTGCCTTCGGCGATCACGCCTCGCTGACGTTCTGGTTCGCGGCGGTACTGATGGGTGCGGGCGTGTGGCTGCACCTGACCGAGCGCCACGAGCACCTGCACACCCATGAGCCGATCACGCACACGCACCGCCATGTCCACGACGAGCATCACCAGCACGCGCA
Source organism: Stenotrophobium sp. (assembly GCA_050740035.1). Lineage (GTDB taxonomy): Bacteria > Pseudomonadota > Gammaproteobacteria > Nevskiales > Nevskiaceae > Stenotrophobium. Next base: position 2,398 of record JBOICJ010000180.1, read on the forward strand.
TGATTTCGACTGGGACGGCACTGAGCCGCACACACATCCTCACACCCACGCGCCGCTTACCCACAGCCACCCGCATTATCCCGACATCCACCATCAGCACGGACACGAGTGAACCGCGTCACCGGCATTACGATTTGACGAGCAACGACAAGGCCCCTACAGCGGCACTGCCAAGCAAGGTCCAGCCCATGCCGATTCTGAATCGCAGCATCGCTACCAGCGCGGCCACTGCAATCACCAGCGCCAGCCATTCAAAAGTTGCCCACTGTGGCACTTGCAGTTGCAGCGGACCGTAATGTCGCACGGTCAGCTTGCCGAACACCGTGTGCAGGGTGAACCAGACCGAGAGATTCAGCACCACGCCGACTACCGCCGCCGTCACCGCCGAGAGCGCCGCGTGCAGCGCGCGATTACGGCGTAAGGCTTCGATGTAGGGTGCGCCCAGGAATATCCATAAAAAGCATGGCGCGAAGGTCACCCACGTGGTCAAGATCGAGCCGATCACGCCGGCGGTCATCGGCGACAGGCCCGCGGGATGGAAGTAGGCGCCGAGGAACGCCACGAACTGCACCACCATGATCAACGGCCCGGGCGTGGTCTCGGCCAGCGCCAAACCATCCAGCATCTGGCCCGGCGATAGCCAATGAAACCCGGCCACCGCGCGCTGCGCAATGTAGGCCAGCACCGCATAGGCGCCGCCGAAGGTGACCATCGCCGCCTTGCTGAAGAAGATGCCTTCGTGCGCCAGCACGCTGTCCGCGCCGAATATTCCGATGACTGTCAGCACCGGCGCCCACCAGATCGTCAGCCAGATCAGCAGCACGCGCAATAACCGCACAATCGAAGGACGCGTATGCCGCAGTTCGCCGCGGCCCAGCAGGCGGTCTATCAGGTAATCCGACGAGGCATCCGTCGCGGCAGACGCGGGTGCGGGAAAGCTGCGCGGCATCCACCAGCGTCCGAGCAAACCCAGCAAGCCAGCACCGGCCACGATCAGCGGGAACGGCACCGCGAAGAAAAAGATCGCAATGAAGGCAAGCGCCGCGATTGCCAACAAGATCGAATTCTTGAGCGCCTTGCGGCCGATCCGCAGCACCGCTTCCATCACCACCGCCAGCACCGCCGCCTTCATGCCGAAGAAAATCGCTACCACCCATGGCATCTGGCCGTAGAGTGCGTAAACGATGCTGAGCGCCAGGATGGTGACAAAACCCGGCAGCACGAACAATACGCCGGCGATCAAGCCACCGATGGTCCGGTGCAGCAGCCAGCCGATGTAGATGGCAAGCTGGGTCGCCTCCGGACCGGGCAACAACATGCAGTAGTTCAAGGCGTGCAGGAAACGCGCATCGCTGATCCAGCGACGCGTCTCCACCAGTTCGCGGTGCATCACCGCGATCTGACCCGCCGGTCCGCCGAAACTCAGCCACCCGATTTTCGCCCAAACTCGGGTGGCTTCACGCAACGAGATGGTGTCAGTACGGGAGACTGTCGAATCGTTGATCTCTGACTCCATGCAGTCAGGTTCCCGGCTGCCTTAGCGCTTGTCGGCTGCCGCCTGAGCGTCCAGCGCCGCACGGAATCCGCGCGCCAACGCGGCCGCCTTGCCCTTGCCCCAGAAATGCGTGAAGTAGAAGTCGGGTTGCGTGCCGATCATGTGGTTGTGCAAAGCGACGATATGGATGCCAGCCTTGCGCAGCGCACGCAATACCGGCTGCACTTCCCCGGCGGTCATGATAAAGTCACCGTCCATTGAGGCCAGCGCATCATCGCCGCTGAACGCGGCCCAGGTGGTCAATCCCATCGAGGCGCCGATCAGCTGGCCGTGCATCCTGCCGGTGCGGCCGACGGTGATTTTGGCCACGCCATCGTTCATCTCGGCGGGATGGCCGACGATCTTCGCGAGCGCATCGGCGTCCAGTTTTCCGGGCTCGGGCGTAGGCCCGCCGAAGCCGTCAGCGGGTTGCGGCCGTGCCGCGCGCACCGCCTTGATGGCATCCCATACCGCCTTCACGTCGGCCGCCAGCGCAACGGGCTGGCCTTCGCCTTCGATATGCATGAAATACACCTTCGGCTGATCGAAGAAGAAATGATTGTGCAGCGCGGTTACGCTCAGCCCGTGCGCGAACGCGGCATCCATTGCCGCATCTACCTCGTCCTGGAATACCACGGTGTCGCCCATCACCATCGCCTGATTGCCCATCGGCACGAACGCAGCCCAGGAACCCAGACCCGCGGCCGGCGGCAAGCGCATGCCGTCCACCGTCACCGGCACATCGGCGCGGCTCCAGCCGATTTTCACCACACCATCGCTCTGGGCTTTCGCATCAGTGCCTGCGGCCCTGCCGATTGCGGCGGCATCGAGTGATGCCGCAAGCGTGGGACCACAGGCGACAGCCAACCCGGCGATCGCGACCAGCGTCCATAACGAACGCGCCAAACCATGTGAAAAACGAGTGTTCATGGGGATTCTCCTTGAGTTTCAGGGTACGCCGCATACAGACAGTCGAGCACGATGGACATGTCCTTGAGCAGCGCGTCATCGTCCTCGTCATGGCGGGCGCGAGCGCCTGCCATGACGCTGGCAAATCCGGCGGCGTCCGGTACCGGCACCCCGCCGATGTCGAGGTAGCGTATCAGGCGTCCCAGCCGCGCCAATCGCGGATCGCGATCGAGGCCAAAGCTGGTGGCCAGCACTTCGAAGGTCACACGCGCACCGACGTGACTGAATTCGGCGCCGTCGAAATCGAACCCCACCGCACGCTTCGAACAATCCTTTGGTTTTTTCAGCCAGCGGAATTGCGCGCGCGGATCGATGAAGCGGCGGATCAGCCACGCCGAAGCGACTCGATCGATCCATAGATGCCGCCGGGTCGCCCACACGCGGCCGCGGTAGTCCTCGACGCGGCGATGCGGAATCGCCGCTTTCTTCGCATGCGGTTCGTCGGGCGCGAATTGCGCATTGAGCGCGTGTTCGGCATCCGCCAGTGCCGTCTCCACCTGTGCATGCGCCGCGCCCGCAAAGAAATCCGTAGCGGCAATCGCCTCGAGTTCACGGCGCGCGCCGGAGAGCCGGCGGCGTGCCTCGACTTCGGTGAGTTTCGATAGCTCGGTGCGCATCGCCCCCAGTCGCTCAAGCCCTTGCGCATAGGCTTGGGTGCGATCGAACGCCTCACGCAACTTGGCTTCCTGCGCGGAATCGGTAGACGCAAACGGCACGATATGCGCACTGCCGCCGGCCCGAGCCACTTCATCGGCCTGTGCCGCGAATAGCACGCGCGTTTGGTTGCTGGTCGGCAGCACGTACACCCCATCCCGCAGCATCGCGGCTCCCGCCCCCTTCAGCGCCCGCCACAGCCGCATGCGCGGCGTCGGACTGCGCCCGGGCAGGGAAACCACCAGCATCAACCAAGCGGGGATGGTCGCGGACATGTAGTGTATGCTACGACATTAGTCATAGGCGCTACAACCACGCTCAACCTCAATGTACGCGGCAATCATGCCATCACGGCGGCTGTTCGCTCCGGTGAATTGCCTGTACGCAGCGCGCGCACTGCGCGACTTCGGCGACAGCTTCGTGGCGATCTTGTTGCCGGCCTATCTGCTCGCGTTGGGCTTCACGCCACTTGCGGTCGGCGTGCTCGCGAGCGTATCGCTGTTCGGTTCGGCCTGCCTGACCATCCTCGCCGGTTTGTTCGGCGCACGCTTCGGCTACCGCCAACTTCTGCTGGCGGCTGCCTTGCTGATGGTCGCCACCGGCATCGCGTTCGCCTCGTTCCATCAGTACGCCGTGCTGCTCGTGGTCGCCTTTGCTGGCACGATCAATCCTTCCGCCGGGAACGTCAGCGTGTTCGTGCCGTTGGAGCATGCCGCACTCGCAGGCGAGGTCAGCGACATGGACAGGACACGGATGTTCGCGCGTTACAGCCTTGCGGGTGCGCTCGCGGCCGCGGCCGGTTCCCTTGCCGTGGCCATACCCGGAATCTTGGTGCCGTTCGGACTCGACCGGCTGACCGCCATGCAGGGGATGTTTGTTCTCTATGCCCTGCTGGGAGTGGCGGGGCGCGTCTTGTATTCGCGCATTCCGCGACGCGGCCCACTCGAACCGGATACACGGCCCACGGCTGCGCTCGGGCCGTCGCGTGGAATAGTTCTCAAACTTGCTGCCCTTTTCAGTCTGGATGCTTTCGCGGGCGGTTTCGTGGTTCAGTCGCTGCTCGCGCTCTGGCTGTTCCAGCGCTTTCACCTTTCGTTGGTCCAAGCCGGTGTGTTCTTCTTCTGGGCGGGTTTGCTGGCCGCATTGTCGTACCCAGTCGCGGCGCGGTTGTCGCGGCGTATCGGGCTGGTGAACACGATGGTGTTCACGCACATTCCCTCCAGCATCGCGCTGATCCTTGCGGCGTTCGCGCCAACGCTTGCTCCGGCGCTGGCGTTCTTGCTGATACGCGCCGCGCTATCCCAGATGGACGTGCCCACGCGCTCGTCCTACGTAATGGCCGTGGTGACCGAAGCCGAACGGACCGCGGCCGCGAGTTTCACTTCCGTGCCACGCAGTCTTGCTTCGGCGGCCAGTCCGGCTTTGGCGGGCGCTCTGTTCGCGGCTTCATATCGCGCGTGGCCCCTGCTCATCTGCGGAACGCTGAAGATCGTCTACGATCTCCTGCTGCTGGTGCAGTTCCGGCATGTCAGACCGCCGGAAGAGCGGCCGTCGTCGTGACGTATGATGGAGATCACTTCGGCGGAGCGAAGCGATGGAAGGCCTAAAAGCTCGGCTGATGCTGTCGTTCATCGTCGCTGTCGGCGAACACAACGAAATCGGCAAGAACGGCAAGATGCCGTGGCATTTGTCGGCCGATCTGAAACACTTTAAGGCGTTGACGCTCGGCAAGCCGGTAATTATGGGCCGGCGGACATTCGAAGCCATCGGCAAGCCTCTGCCGCAGCGACGCAATATCGTGGTGACACGAAATGCTGCCTTTCAGGCGGCAGGCTGCGAAGTGGCGCATTCGTTCACGGATGCCCTGG
>JBOICJ010000181.1:0-2105 GCA_050740035.1 Stenotrophobium sp.
AGCTTGGACTGGACCGGCTCTACGCCGTCGGCAGGCTGGCCGCCGAGGCGGCGCGCGCATTCGGCAGTGGCGGCGTTGCGTATGACGACCACGCGACGCTGGCTGCTGCGCTGCGGCCTCAATTGAATGAAAACGTTGCGCTGCTGATCAAGGGGTCGCGATCGGCGCGCATGGAGCGCGTGGTTGCGGCGCTGACAGGTGAACCATCGGGGGGCGCCGAGTCGGCGCATCATTAAATGCTCTTGTATCTTGCCGAATTTCTGAAGCACTACGTCAACGGCTTCAATGTCTTCAGCTACATCACCGTGCGCGCGGTGCTGGGCATCCTGACCGCGCTGATCTTCTCGCTGGCGCTGGGGCCGTGGATGATCGAGCGGCTGTATCGCTTCAAATTCGGGCAGCCGGTGCGCAGCGACGGCCCGCAAAGCCATCTGAAAAAATCCGGCACGCCGACCATGGGCGGCACCTTGATCCTGGCGTCGATCACCGTGTCGACCTTGCTCTGGGCCAATCTCGCCAATCGTTTCATCTGGTGCGCCCTGCTGGTGACCGTGTCGTTCGGCGCGGTCGGTTTTGCCGACGACTACATCAAGATCAAATACAAGAATCCAAAGGGGCTGCCGGCGCGCAAGAAATATTTCTGGTTGTCGCTGGCCGGGCTGGCCGTGTCGGTGCTGCTCTACGTCACCGCCAAGACGCCGGCGGAAACCACGCTGATCATTCCCTTCGTCAAGGAATTCACTATTCCGCTGGGCGGATTCTTCATCGTCTGGAGTTATCTGGTGATTGTCGGCGCGAGCAATGCGGTGAATCTCACCGACGGCCTCGACGGCCTGGCGATCATGCCGACGGTGCTGGTGGCCTCGGCGCTGGCGGTCTTCGCCTATGCCAGCGGCAATATCAAGTTTGCCGAGTATCTGGGCATTCCCTATATCGCCGGCGTTGGCGAAGTGACGATTTTCTGCACCGCCATTGCCGGCGCCGGACTGGGTTTCCTCTGGTTCAACGCCTATCCCGCCCAGGTTTTCATGGGCGATGTCGGCGCGCTGGCGCTGGGCGCGGCGCTGGGCGTGGTTGCGGTCATGGTCCGGCAGGAAATAGTGCTGGCGATCATGGGCGGCGTGTTCGTCGCCGAAACCGTGTCGGTGGCGCTGCAAGTCGGCTATTTCAAGTACAGCGGCGGCAAGCGGATTTTCCGCATGGCGCCGCTGCATCACCACTCCGAACTCAAGGGCTGGCCCGAGCCGCGCATCATCGTGCGCTTCTGGATCATCACGCTGGTACTGGTGCTGATCGGCCTGGCCTCGCTGAAAATCAGGTGAGCTGATGGGACGCTACGCAGGGCAGAAGATGCTGGTCGCAGGGCTGGGAGTCAGCGGGCTCTCGGCGGTGCGCTTTCTGCTCGCGCAAGGGGCTGAAGTCGACGTTTGGGACGCCACCCGCTCGACCGAAAAGCTTGCGGAATTTAGTTATAAATTAGATAATAAAAATAATTATACTGGACAAAATATAACAACCTTGCCTCTGCAAACTTACACAGCGGGTGTCGTTTCGCCGGGTATCGCACTGACGCATCCGCTGGTGCAGGCGCTGAATGCGGCACAGATACCGGTGATTGGCGACATTGAACTGTTTGCGCGTGCCGCCAACGATGCCGGCGTGCCGGTGATCGGTGTCACCGGTTCCAACGGCAAGAGCACCGTCACCACGCTGGTCGGCGAGATGGCCAAGGCCGCGGGATTGAACGTCGGCGTCGGCGGCAATCTCGGCCCGCCGGCGCTGGATCTGCTGCGTGACGATGCGGAGCTTTATGTGCTGGAGCTTTCCAGTTTCCAGTTGGAGACCACGCACAGTCTGCGCTGCAGGGCGGCGACGATCCTGAATCTGTCGCAGGACCATCTCGACCGCCACGGCACCATGGCGCACTACGGCGAGGTCAAGGCGCGCATCTGGAACGATTGCGCGGTGGCTGTGGCCAACCGCGACGATGCGGCGGTGATGAGACTGGCGCGGGAATCGGGAGTCGGGAATCGGGAATCGTCCAAGCAACTGACGTTCGGACTTGATGCGCCAGATGAAGTCCAAAGCTATGGTTTGCTCGAAGA
>JBOICJ010000182.1:0-1600 GCA_050740035.1 Stenotrophobium sp.
AGCCTGCAGCGGCGGAAAGGGCAATCCCAAGCATTCCGCCCGCGTAGCCGCTAAAATCGCGCCCCTTCAAGGCCATTTCTCCAATGACCGAAGCTGCAACACAGGCGGCGCTGCGGCGCACCTTCGCCATCATTTCCCATCCGGACGCGGGTAAGACCACGCTGACGGAGAAGCTGCTGCTGTTCGGTGGCGCGATCCAGCTGGCGGGCACGGTCAAGGGCCGCAAGGCCACGCGCCACGCCACTTCTGACTGGATGGCGCTGGAGCAGCAGCGCGGGATTTCGATCACCACCTCGGTGATGCAGTTCCCGTACAACGGCAAAATCATCAACCTGCTCGACACGCCGGGCCACGAGGATTTCTCGGAAGACACCTATCGCACGCTGACTGCGGTGGACTCGGCGTTGATGGTGATCGACGCTGCCAAAGGCGTCGAGCCGCGCACCATCAAGCTGATGGAAGTGACGCGCCTGCGCGCCACGCCGATCGTCACCTTCATCAACAAACTCGACCGCGAGAGCCGGCCGCCGCTGGAGTTGCTCGACGAGATCGAGCGCATTCTCAACATCCGCTGCACGCCGATTACCTGGCCGGTCGGCATGGGCCGCAGTTTCAAGGGCGTGTATCACCTGCTGGAAGATCGCTTCTATCTCTACTCCGGCGACAAGCACCGCGTCTCCGAAATCGAAACCGTCGACGGCCTGTTGTCGCCGGGCCTGGTCGAGCGCTTCGGCCAGGATTACCAGACGCTGCGCGACGAGATCGAGTTGTTGCAGATGGCCGGCGATGGTTTCGACCTCGACGAATATCGCGCGGCGAAATTGACGCCGGTGTTCTTCGGCTCCGGCATCAACAATTTCGGCGTGCGCGAACTGCTCAACGGCTTCACCGAGTGGGCGCCGCCGCCGCAGCCGCGCGTCGCCGAGTTCAAGGGCGTTGAGCACGAGATTTTTCCGGCGCACGAAAAATTCACCGGCTTCGTGTTCAAGATCCAGGCGAACATGGACCCGAAGCACCGCGACCGCGTGGCGTTTCTGCGCGTCTGCTCCGGCAGCTATCGCAAGGGCATGGCGCTGCACAGCGTGCGGCTCGATGGGCCGGTGCGGGTCAACAGCGCGCTGACCTTCATGGCCGCCGATCGAGAGAACGTCGAGACGGCCTGGCCCGGCGATATCATCGGCCTGCACAATCACGGCACCATCGCCATCGGCGACTCGTTCTCCGAAGGCGAGATGCTGCACTTCACCGGCATTCCCAACTTCGCGCCGGACCTGTTTCGCCGCGTCGTTCTCAAGGACCCGCTCAAGGCCAAGCAGCTCAACAAGGGCCTCGACCAGCTTTGCGAGGAGGGTGCGACACAGGTTTACCGGCCGCTGACCAACAACGACATCATCCTCGGCGCGGTCGGCGTCTTGCAGTTCGACGTGGTGCAGTACCGGCTCAAGGACGAGTACAACGTGGACTGCGTGTTCGAGCCGGTGCAGGTGCATAACGCGCGCTGGGTGCACGGCGACGACGCGAAGAAGTTCAAGGAGTTCGTCGACAAGAACGAACTGCGTCTCGCGAAGGATCACTACGGCACGCTGGTGTATCTCGCGTC
>JBOICJ010000183.1:0-17291 GCA_050740035.1 Stenotrophobium sp.
GGCCGAGCCGCAGCGGCGCGCTGCGCTGTTCGACAACGTGCGGCAGTTTCGTGTAGGCGCGGCACAGCTCGGCATTCCATTGAGTGCATCGGCCACTCCAATCCAGCCGCTGGTGATCGGCGATGAAGCGCGCGCGATGAGCCTGTCGAAATACCTCTATGAGCGTGGCTGCTGGGTTGCCGCGATCCGGCCGCCGACGGTGCCGCGCGGCACTTCGCGTCTGCGCATCACGTTCTCGGCGGCGCATACGCCGGCGCAGATCGAGCGGTTGCTGCAAGCGTTGGCCGACGGTCTGCGCCAGTTGCCGGCGCCTTCGCCATGATCGTGCAAGGCATCTCGCTGTTCGGCGCGTTGTTGATCCTGCTGGCGTTCGGTTTGCAGCAGCGCGGCACCTGGGCGCCGGACGCCCGCGTCTACCTGTGGTGCAACTTCATCGGCGGCGGCATCCTGGCAACGGTGGCCTGGATCGGTTCGCAGTGGGGTTTTCTACTGATGGAAAGCGTGTGGACGCTGGTGAGTCTGCACAGCCTGCTGCGCCGGCAGCCGGCGTCGGCATGAGCGCGCACAGTATTTTTGTCACCGGCACCGATACCGGCATCGGCAAGACCCATGTTGCCTGTGCGCTGCTGCGGCAGTTGCGCGCGGCAGGCCACACGGCCTGCGGCTACAAGCCGGTCGCCTCGGGCTGCGAGCGGACGCCGCAGGGGTTGCGCAATGACGATGCGCTGGCGCTGCAGCGCGCATCCGCGAGCAAGCTGCCGTATGCGCAGATCAATCCCTATGCTTTTGCGCCCGCTATCGCGCCGCATCTGGCCGCGACGGCGGCAGCGCTGCGGATCAAGACCACGGTACTCGACGAGGCGCATGCGCGGCTTGCGCAGGCGCATGAAATCGTCGTGATCGAAGGCGCCGGTGGCTGGCTGGTGCCGCTCAATGACGACATCAGCTTTGCCGGCTGGGTATCGCAACGCGACTGGCCGGTGTTGCTGGTGGTGGGCATGCGGCTGGGTTGCATCAACCACGCGCTGCTGTCGGCGGAGTCGATCCAGCGGCGTACCCGGCTGCTGGGCTGGGTGGCCAATGTGCTGCCGCCGGAGATGCCGGAACTGCAAGGCAACATCGAGTCGCTGAAGCAGCGTATGCCGGCGCCGCTGCTGGGCGTGATGCCAGTGGGCGCCGACGCGCCGCTGGATTTGTCGCTGCTGCTCAGCCGTAGCCGGGAACCCCCAGAAACTCCGGGCGCTGAGGCACCTTGATCAGGCGGAACGTGTCGTAACCCTGGCTATCGAGCACGTCCAGCAGGTGCTGATATTCGGCATCGCTCACAAAAATCTTGCGCGCCAGTATCCAGGCGTCGTCTTTCTGCGGGTCGCCGACGACCGCGTATTGATAATCCGGATCGACGTAGAGAATCAGCTGTTCTTCCGATACCGGCCAGCTGAATTCCATCGACCAGCGGGCGTTGCTGTGCCGGTCTTCGACCTTGGCGATGCCGTGGTTGATGTAGAGCGAATGCTTGAAGTCGTGCGCGTACGCCGAGTAGACCGCATCGATCTTGTCGTTGCCGATGCGGTGGTAGTCGAAAGAGCTGCCGACCATGCCGCGTTCCATCTTGTTGTGCACGCTGGCGATGATGTACCAGCGGCCCATGTAGCGATCGAGATCGACATGCTCGGCCAGTTTCTGCGGTATTGCGGCGCGCGGATTGAGGTTGGCCATTTTGGCGGCGCACCCGCCCAGTGCCAGCAGTCCTGCCAGCAGTAGTGGAACGAATCTACGGTGTCTTGCGGCCCCAGATTTCGTGGACTCGGGCATCGCGGCCGCAGGAATGTCGGTAGTAGGCATAGCGTAGCGGGTTCTTCTTGTAGTAATCCTGATGATAATCCTCGGCCGGCCAGAACGTCGTGGCGGGCAGGATCAGGGTGACGACCGGTGCGGCAAGCTTACCGGATTTGTCGATGCGGTCGCGTGAGGCGACGGCGGCCTGATGCTGCGTCTCGTCGTGATAGAAAATCGCGCTGCGATACTGCGGGCCGCGATCGCAGAACTGGCCGCCAGCGTCGGTCGGATCGACATGATGCCAGAAGTAATCCAGCACCTGATCGTAGCTGAGCTTGTGCGTGTCGTAGGTCAGTTCCATCGACTCGAAGTGGCCGGTCTGGTGATCGGAGACCTGCTCGTAGGTCGGATGCGGTTCCTTGCCGCCGGTGTAGCCGGCCGTTACCGAGATCACGCCCGGCAGTTCCTCGAAATCCGATTGCATGCACCAGAAGCAGCCGCCGGCGAAGGTGGCGACGGCGCTGTGCGGCGCGGTCGTCGCGTTTGCAGCGCTGGCGGCGCTGGCGCTGAACATCAGGATCAGGCTGGCGAATAAAATTTTCATGTTCAGCCCCTCAGCGCCGGCAACGCTTCGGCGGCGAGCACAAAATGCAGGGCCAGACCGTTGTTGCAATAGCGCAGGCCGGTCGGCTGCGGGCCATCGTTGAAACGATGACCCTGATGACCGCCGCAGCGCGCGCAGTGATACTCGGTGCGGGTTTCGAAGATCAGCCGGTGATCGACGCGTGTGGCGACGGCATTCGGCAGCACAGTGAAGAAACTCGGCCAGCCGGTGCCGCTGTCGAATTTCATCTCCGATTTGAACAGCGGGTTGTAGCAGGCGGCGCAAAGGAAAATGCCGGCACGGTGTTCGCTGTTCAGCGGGCTGCTGCCGGACGCTTCGGTGTCTTCGTGAAATAGGATGCCGTAGGCGGCCGGGCTCACCAGGGTTTTCCAGAAGCCGGCGGGTTTCTGAAGGGTGCCGAGCAATGCCGCGGCCTCATCAGACGCATTTGCCAGGCGCGGAATCAATGGCAGGGCGGCGAGCAACTGGATGAAATTTCTGCGTTTCATGGACACTCCGGATTGAGGGGGCAGGTATTGGACGATGCAACTTGTCGTTTGTTACGTGCCAGGGCTTCAATCCGATGCGGCAGCACTCGCGCTATTGGCGATGCAGCAAGCGGTAGACGCCCATGCCGCCCAGCATCGCGGCGACGAACAGCGCGATCAGCGGCACGCCGCTGACCAGTCCGGCGAAGCCGGGGCCGGGGCAGATGCCGACCATGCCCCAGCCGATGCCGAAAATCGCGGCGCCGGCAATCAGCCGCCGGTCGATCGCCGTCGTCGCCGGCAGCCGGAAGCGCGATTCCAGCAGCGGCCGCTCGCGCCGCAGCACTAGCGGGAACAGCGGCAGGCCGACCAGCACGGCGCCGCCCATGACGAAGGCCAGCGTCGGATCCCAGTGGCCGGCGACATCGAGAAAGCCGATGACCTTCGCCGGATCGATCATGCTCGACATCGCCAGGCCGAGGCCGAACAGGATGCTGCTGGCGAGTACGCCGAGATAGCGGGTCATGCCGAGACTCCGAGAATGTGACGAATGACGAACACGGTGACGGCGGCGCAGAACATGAAGATCAGCACCGCAGCCAGCGAGCGCGGCGAGCGTCGTGACAGGCCGCAGACACCATGGCCGCTGGTGCAGCCGTTGCCCAGCCGGGTACCGTAGCCGACCAGCACGCCGCCGAGCAGGGTCAGGCCGACGCCGGCCTGCGGCTGGATCTGCAGTTTGTGGCCGCTGAGCGCGATCCACAGCAGCGCGCCGAGCATCAGGCCGGCGACGAACAACAGCCGCCACAGGCGTTCGCCCTGCGGCGCGCCGAACAGGCCGCCGCTGATGCCGCTGATGCCGGCGATGCGGCCGTTGCTCCACAGCAGTAGCACCGAGGCCAGGCCGATGAGGATGCCGCCGGCGAGGGCGGGCAGATATTCGTGCAGATTGAAATTCATGGGGACACTCCACAGGCGAGATTGGCGGGGATGGCGATATCCATCAGCTTGGGATCGGGCAGGTGCAGGCTGCTCATCAGGGCAACGTATTCTTCGGCGGATTTGATCTGGAGACGCGGATTATTGCGCCGTTCCTCATCGATGCTGCTGGAGGTCCAACCCTTGTAGTCGTGCGCCGGATAGACCGCGGTGTCGCCGGGCAGTTTGAGCAGCTTGTTGAACAGGCTGTCGTATTGCTGGCGCGCGTTGCCGTTCTGGAAGTCGGTGCGGCCGGTGCCGCGGATCAGCAGCGTGTCGCCGGTGAACACCCGCGGCGCATCGCCGTTTTCAAGCACGAAACTGTAGGAATCGTCGGTGTGACCGGGGGTGTACAGCGCGCGCAGCGCCAGTCCGCCGATGCCGATGCGCTCGCCGTCGCGGACACGCGAGCTCGCGCACTCGGTTTTTGCCTGTGCGCCGATGCTGGTTTCGCAGCCGGTCTGTTTGCGCAGTTCGCCCAGTGCGGTGATGTGATCGGCGTGGACGTGGCTGTCGAGTGCGCGCAGCAGGCGCAGTTCCAGTTCGCGCAGCAGTTGCAGATAGGCCGGGACATGCTCGATCACCGGGTCCAGCAGCAATGCCTGCCCCTGGTCGGCCAGGAGATAGGTGTAGGTACTGGATGTGGCGTCGAACAGTTGTCGGAAAATCATGGTTTGAGTCTCCACATTTCTACCGCGAACATGCCTGCGCCGGTGGTCGCCAGCATGACGGCGAATGCCTTTTGCAAGGTCATGCCGGACAGTCTTGGCGCTAGCAGGCGGCCGGCGGCCATGCCGATCAGGCCGCCTCCGGCAAACAGCAGCGCCACGCGATCGGGGAGGTGTCCGCCGAGCGCGGCGCTGATGCTGCCGGAGAGCGCGATCAGCGTGATTACCAGCAGCGAGGTCGCCACCGCGTTCTGGATCGGCAGGCGCGTCGCCATGATCAAGGCCGGCACGATCAGGAACCCGCCGCCGACGCCAAAGAATCCCGACAGCAGGCCGGTGGCCGCGCCGCTGCCGATCAGCACCATCGCGCACGGCGTGGTCATGCGCAGTTCGCCGCCGGCCAGCGCGCAGACCGCCTGTACGTCGACGCTGCTGGCGGACAGGTTCATGCGCACCGCGCGCACTTGTTCCGGGTGTTGACGGATGCGCGACCACATCAGGCCGGCAATGATCAGTGCCAGCACGGAAAATCCCAGCGTCAGCGCCCACGCCGGAGCCAGCGCGGCGGCCTCGACGCCCAGCGGCGCCGTGACGAAGCCGGCCGCCGCGAAAATCAGTCCCGCGCGCCAGATCACCAGCTTCGCACGGCAGGCGAGCAGAGTGCCGAGCGCGGCCATCAGTCCGACTGCAAACAGCGAGCCGCGGGCGGCGTCCAGAGGCGTTTGCAGCAGGGCGTAGAGCAGCAGCGGAAACGCGAACAGTGAGCCGCCGCCGCCGGTCAATCCCAGTGCGATGCCGACGGCGATGCCAAGCAATGGCGCCAGCAGGCTCATCCGTACTTCACCAGCAGTTCGGAGATTCTGGATATCTCGGCGGGGGTTTCGTGCGCAGCCTGCTCCAGGGCGCAGCTCAGGATTTGATAAAAAGTCTTGTCCAGCGCCTTGCGCGCCGCCGCGGTCTGCTGGGCAACCGCTTCGCAACCCTCATTGCGCTCGATCATGCCTTGCACGCCGCGCAACTGGCCTTCGATGCGCTTGAGGCGCACCAGGATTTCGTGCCGGCGATCGATGTGCTGTGTCATATCGATTCCTTTATGCTATACCCCGTATGGTATATTTTCCGACGCGGTTCGTCCAAGCCCCGGCAGGATTCTTTGCCCAAGCCGAATGGGTGCACTACAATCCGCCTGCTTCGCGGCACGACCATGACGGATTCTCAGGAAACCAGCTTGGTGATCCAGCCCAACGCTTCTCTGGGTGTGGTGCAGGCGTGGTTTTTTATGGCGGGAATCAGTGTTGTAACCTTGACCATCGCAGGGTTTTTCGCATGGCAGGGGTTCTGGCCGATCCTGCTGTATGCCGTTCTGGAACTGGCGGTGCTGGCCCTGGCGATCGTGCATGCCTTGCGCGGCAACCGTTACCGCGAACGGCTGGGCTTTGAGGATGAGGTGCTGCGCGTCGAGTTCGGCATGGCCGGACACGCACCGCAGATGAGGCTGGAGATGTCGCGGGTCTGGACGCAGGTGCGGTTGCTGCCCGGTTGGTACCGCAACGATCCGATGAAGCTGTTGCTGGTTTGCAGCGGGCAGACGCTGGAGATTGGCCGTTGTCTGACCGATGAAGAGCGCGGACGCCTGTGCGTCCGCATCAAGGAATTGTTGAGGCCCGCTTGGCGTGCGGGCATTGCGGACGCAGGGTCCGCTGCTAAATTGCCTTTGGGAGATTCGTGATGTCGAAGATGAGTGGGCTGCTCCGGGGATGGCTGACGCGCTGCACGACACTGCTGGGTGGTCTTGCGGCTACGGCCGCAGCGCACGCCGAGGGTTTGTCCTACGACGGCTCCAAATGGAACATGCCCCAGGGCGTCAGCGTCATCAGCCATGAGGTCTACGACATACACATGCACGCTTTTTATGCGTGCTGCGCGATCGGCGTTCTGGTTTTCGGCTTCATGTTCTACTCGATCTTCGCGCACCGCCGATCGAAGCATCCCAAGCCGGCGGATTTCCATGAATCGACCACCATCGAAATCATCTGGACCATCATCCCGTTCATTATCCTGATCGGCTTGGCCGTGCCTGCGGCCGGCACGCTGATCAAGATGGAAGACTCCAGCCATTCCGACATGACGGTGAAAGTCACCGGCTATCAGTGGAAGTGGCATTACGAGTACATGGGCCAGGGTGTGCAGTTCTACAGCACGCTGGCCGCTGATTCCAACAAGGCACGCCAGTTGGGTTCGGGCATCGACCCCAACACCGTGCCGAATTATCTGGTCGATGTCGACCACCCGCTAGTGCTGCCGATCGGCAAGAAAATCCGCTTCCTGATCACCGGCAATGACGTGATTCATGCCTGGTGGGTGCCGGATTTTGCGGTCAAGAAAGACGCCATCCCTGGGTACATCAACGAAGCCTGGGTCGATATCCAACTGCCCGGCACCTATCGTGGCGTCTGCGCCGAGTTGTGCGGCCGCGACCATGGCTTCATGCCGATCGTGGTCAAGGCCGTTTCCGAAGCCGACTATGAAAAGTGGCTGGCGAATGAGAAGGCCGGTGGCGGCGAGCAGGATGTGCTGGACGAGAAGTCCGTGCCCGCAGCGCCTGCTGCGCCGGATGCCACCGCACCCGCAGCGGCAACACCCGCTGCGACAACTGTAGCGGTTGCACCCGCCGCGGCAGCCGACAAGGACATGAGCAAGGCCGATCTGATGACGGCCGGTGCCAAGGTCTATGCCGCCAACTGCCAGGCCTGTCACCAGACCAATGGCGAAGGCATGCCGCCGAGTTTCCCGTCGCTCAAGGGCGACAAGATTTCCACCGGCCCGATCGAGGGACACATCAATCAGGTGCTGCACGGCAAGAACGTGATGCCGCCATTCCGGCAGTTGTCGGACGCGGACATCGCCGCCGTGGTCAGTTACGAACGCAATTCATGGGGCAATAACGCGGGTATCGCCCAGCCCTCGCAGGTCGCGGCCCTGCGCAAGTAAGCACCGAACGGATTTCAGGAGTTAGTCATGGCTCACGCACACGCTCACACACACGGTTCGGACCACGGTCATGCCCACGGGCACGAAGGTCACGACGATCACGCCCACCACGGTCCCGACAAGGGCATCATGCGCTGGATCAAGACCACCAATCACAAGGACCTGGGAACGCTGTACCTGTTCTTCTCGTTCACCATGTTCTTCATCGGCGGCCTGATGTCGCTGGTGATCCGCGCCGAGCTGTTCCATCCGGGCCTGCAGTTCGTGCAGCCGGAGTTCTTCAACCAGATGACGACGATGCACGCGCTGGTGATGATCTTCGGCGGCATCATGCCCGGCTTCGTCGGCCTGGCGAACTGGATGGTGCCGATGATGATCGGCTGTTCCGACCTGGCGTTGCCGCGCGTCAACAACTGGGGTTTCTGGCTGCTGCCGTTCGCCTTCACCATGCTGCTGTCGACGCTGTTCCTGCCGGGCGGCGCACCGGCCGGCGGCTGGACCATGTATCCGCCTCTGATCCTGCAGACCGGCGCGGCATTCCCGCTGCTGATCTTCGCGGTTCACATGATGGGTATCTCCTCCATCACCGGCGCGATCAACGTGGTGGTGACGATCCTCAACATGCGTGCGCCCGGCATGACGCTGATGAAAATGCCGCTGTTCGTATGGACCTGGCTGATCACCGCTTATTTGCTGATCGCGGTGATGCCGGTGCTGGCCGGTGCCGTGACCATGCTGTTGACCGATAAATATTTCGGCACCAGCTTCTTCTCCGCTGCCGGCGGCGGCGATCCGGTGATGTACCAGCATATCTTCTGGTTCTTCGGGCATCCCGAGGTCTACATCATGATCCTGCCGGCGTTCGGCATCATCAGCACGATCATCCCCACCTTTGCCCGCAAGAAACTGTTCGGCTACGACTCGATGGTCTACGCGGTGGCAGCGATCGCGTTCCTGTCGTTCATCGTCTGGGCGCACCACATGTTCACGGTCGGCATGCCGGTGACGGCCGAACTGTTCTTCATGTTCGCGACCATGCTGATCTCGGTGCCGACCGGCGTGAAGGTGTTCAACTGGCTGGCGACCATGTGGCGCGGTTCGATGACCTACGAAACGCCGATGCTGTTCGCCATCGCTTTCGTGTTCCTGTTCACCATCGGCGGCTTCTCCGGTCTGATGCTGGCGCTGGTGCCGGCCGACTTCCAGTACCAGGACACCTACTTCGTGGTCGCGCACTTCCACTACGTGCTGGTGCCGGGTGCGGTGTTCTCGATCATCGCCGTGGTGTATTACTGGATTCCGAAATGGACCGGCCGCATGTATAACGAGGTCGCCGGCAAGTGGCACTTCTGGTTGTCGGCGATCTTCATCAACGTGCTGTTCTTCCCGCAGCACTTCCTCGGACTCGCCGGCATGCAGCGCCGCGTGCCGGATTACAACGTCGCCTTCACCGACTTCAACGAGATTTCGTCGATCGGCGCCTTCGTGTTCTTCCTGACCCAGTTCATCTTCATCATCAACATGCTGGCCTGCTGCTTCGGCTGGTTCGGGCGCAAGCGCGACCTGCCGGCGCGGGTCTGGGAAGGCGCACGCGGCTTCGAGTGGACCGTGCCTTCGCCGGCGCCATATCACACCTTCGAAGACCAGGTCGAGCTGCCTGACGAAGAGCTGTCGATGGGCGGCGGTCACGCCCACTAGGTCAAAGGGTTCGCCGCGCATGCAGATGCGGCGGCGGGCGAGAAAACATGAGCGACAGCGACAAGGAGTTGGCAAAGCGCAATATCAGGACCGCCCTGCTGCTGGGACTGGTGGCGCTGGGGTTCCTGGTCGCGTTCATCATCGTGGTCGTGCACAAGTGAGCGGCGCGAGGTCGGTGCCGGCGATTCAAGCGCGTATCAACATTGGTTCATCAAAGCGTCAGTAGAGGAAAAAGAAATGGCAACAAACGCCGCTAATCAGAGCAGTCGCTATTTTGTGCCGGCCCCCAGCGGCTGGCCGTTTGTCCTGACCATCGCTCTGCTGACGATTGTCTACGGTGTCGGTGCGTGGCTGGAAGAACGCAAACTGCCGACCAACGTCATGATCATCTGCGGCGTGGCCCTGCTGCTCTACATCGTGTTTCGCTGGATCCGCGATGTCGTGCTTGAGAGCGAGGGCGCACGCTACAACGCGCAGGTCGACCGCACGTTTCGTTGGGGCATGACCTGGTTCATCTTCTCGGAGGTGATGTTCTTCGGCGCGTTTTTCGGCGCGTTGTTCTACACCCGCGAGCTCTCGGTGCCCTGGCTCGGCGGGCTGGGCAGCAAGGTCATGACCAACGTCACGCTGTGGCCCGGCTTCGAGGCCGGCTGGCCGAGTAATGGTCCGGCGGCGGTGGGCGGTCAGTTCGGCACCATGCCGGCGTTTGGTATCCCGCTGATCAACACCCTCCTGCTGCTGTCTTCAGGCGTCACCATCACACTGGCGCATCACGCGCTCAAGGCCGGCAAGCGCAGCCAATCGGTGCTGTGGATGTGCGCGACGGTGGCCTTTGGCGCCGGCTTCCTCTGGTTCCAGGCCCACGAATACATCGAGGCCTATACCGAGCTCAACCTGACGCTGCACTCCGGCGTTTACGGCTCGACGTTCTTCATGCTCACCGGCTTCCACGGTCTACACGTGACGCTGGGCACGATCATGCTGATCATCATCACGCTGCGTCTGATGGCGGGACACTTCAAACCCGACAGTCATTTCGGTTTTGAAGGCGTGGCCTGGTACTGGCATTTCGTCGACGTCGTATGGCTCTGCCTGTTCGTCGTCGTCTACTGGCTCTGAGGCCGCGGGCTGGTCACGCGAAGGGCGGCCTCGTGCCGCCTTTCGCATTTTTGCATTCAGGAATCAGTGCGGTAATGTCAGTGCCGCGTGAGGATGGAGCCACCCCATCAGATAAGCCACGATCAGAAATACGATGAGCGTCACCGACAAGGCTACACGCACCTTCAGCATGTTCAGCGCGCGGCGCTTGTCGCCACTGTCATTGACCAGGAAATACACGCTGACGAACAGCGCGCTGATAACCGCCAGCAACAGGACAATCATGACCGCTTTGGCAAGCATGGGAGTGATTTCCACGAATCGGGGCACGATCATAGCCTTTCAGGACTGCGGACTGAACTTTGCGCGCCGCGCAGCGTCTGTTGCACTCACCCGCTGTTGCCGGATGGCACCTGAAGTTTGTTATAATTTATAATAAATAAAATGAAATATATAATATATTATAACAATCATTCAAGCGTAAATACCCAGAGCGGGTGGGCCTGCTGATGCGCGGTCGGCACTTCAAGGCTTCTGCAATTTCCATTGTCGTGGTGTTGCTGACGACGGCGCTGCTGGTCGCGCTGGGTTTCTGGCAGATCCGGCGTGGCCACGAGAAACGCGACCTGCGCCAGCGTTACGCGGCGGTGCTGACGGCGCCGGCGACCGCCTTCAATCCGGTGCAGGCGGCGACGGATGCGGTGCTGCATGTCCACGCCCGCGGCTATTACGACGCCCAGCGTCAGGTGCTGCTCGACAATCGCATCAGCCACGAGCGCCCGGGCTATGAAGTCTGGACGCCGCTGCGGCTGCAGGACGGCACGCTGGTGATGGTCGATCGCGGCTGGATTCCACGCGTCGCCGAAGGCCAGCCGTTGCCGCAACTGCCGGCGCCTGATGGTCTGGCCGAGGTCGACGGATACTGGCGCGAATTCCCGAAGCCGGGCCTGCGCCTTGGCGGCACGCCGCCCTGCGAAAAAGCGGCGCATTATCCGGTGCTGATGATGTATCCACGCGAACCGGATCTGGCTTGCGCGCTTGGTGAACCGGTGGCGCATGGCCTGCTGTTGCTCAACGCCAGCGCCCCTGGCGGCTACGTGCGCGAATGGGATTTCAATACCGGTTTTCCGCCGGTGCGGCATTACGCCTACGCCGCGCAATGGTTCGCGCTGGCGATAACCCTGCTGGTCCTGTTTATCAAACTCAAGCTCAAACGCACCGATGACTGACGCTCCAATCAATCACCAGAATCGCCGTACCCTCATCCTGCTGGCGCTGCTGTTCATTGCGCCGATGGCTGCCGGCTATCTGCTGCATTTCGTGTTCCCGCAGTTCCAGCCCAGCGGCAAGACCAACTACGGTGTGCTGCTGACGCCGGCGCGGCCGCTGCCGCACATCGAATTCACCGACATCGATGGCCGCCGCGTCGACACCTCGGTGCTGACCAAACGCTGGAGCTATATTTTTCTCGCGCGCGAACATTGCGACGACGCCTGTCGCGCCAAGATTCATCAGATCCGCCAGATCCGCATCCTGCTCAACCAGGACACGATACGGTTGCAACGCGTCTATATCGCGCCCGATCTGCAAGCCCTGCGCTCGGCACGCGAACTGCTGTCCGCCGAAAATCCCGATCTGGTCTACCTGGCCGATACCAGCGCCACCGGGGATCGTGCGGTCGATTTCTTCAAGCCCACCGAGCCGGATGCGATTTATCTCACCGACACGCGCGCCAACTGGGTGATGACTTATCCGGCGGCACACTCCGAATCCAAGGGCCTGCTCAAGGACATCAAGACGCTCCTGAAGCTGTCGATGGATGCGGTAAAATCCGGCTCCCTGCAAATCTCCCCTCCCGCCAATCCGTAAAGCCCATGTCCTGGTTCTCACGCATCAATACGCTCGCGCTCGCGCTCTGCTTCGTGGTCATCGTGTTCGGCGCATTTGTGCGTTTGTCGGATGCCGGGCTGGGTTGCCCCGACTGGCCCGGCTGCTATGGTCATCTGGTGGTGCCCGAAGCCACGCACGCGGTCGCCGCCGCCGAGCAGAAATATCCTTCGCGTCCGGTCGAGGCGCCCAAGGCGTGGAAGGAGATGATCCACCGCTATCTGGCGTCGACGCTGGGCCTGCTGATCGTCAGCCTGGCGCTGATGTCGGCGTTCCTGCGCAGGCAGAACCTGCCGCGCGTGCTGCCGTGGGTGCTGGTGGCGCTGGTAATTTTCCAGGGCATGCTTGGCATGTGGACCGTGACCTGGCAACTCAAGCCGCTGGTCGTGACCGGACACCTGCTCGGCGGCATGACGACGCTGACACTGCTGCTGTGGATGCGACTGTCGCTGCGCGCGCGCAAGGCAGCGCTCGCGAGCGCAGCGGCAACGGCATCGTCGCGCGAACCGCGCAATGAGCGCCAGGCCTGGGTCGCGCTCAAGAACACCGGTAGCGCGTTGGCGACCGCGGCGATGCAGCCGCGCGGCCTGCGCGCGCTGGCGGCACTGGGGTTGATCGTGCTCGCCTGCCAGATTTTTCTCGGTGGCTGGACCAGTAGCAATTACGCCGCGCTGGCCTGCCCGGATTTTCCCACCTGTCATGGCAGCTACTGGCCGCAGACCGATGTGCGCGAGGCGTTCACGCTGTGGCGCGGACTCGACATCAACTACGAATACGGCGTGCTGGATAATCGCGCGCGCGTGACCATCCACTTCTTCCATCGTCTCGGCGCGTTGACGGTGACGGCGGTGCTGTTGCTGCTCGGCATCGTGCTGTTGAACAAGCAGGCGGCGGTGTGGCGCCGGCTGGGGATTGCGGTGCTGGCGGCGCTGGCCTTGCAGGTCGGCATCGGTATCAGCATCGTCGAACTGCAATTGCCGCTGGCACTGGCCGACATGCACAACGCCGGCGCCGCGATCCTGCTGATGGTGATGGTCACGGTCAATTTCTTCGTGTGGAAACGGCAAACGTGACCACCCCGGCCCGGACACTGGAGCCCACCGGCATGCGGGTCTACCTGCACGAGTACTACGAGCTGTGCAAGCCGCGCGTGGTGATGCTGATCGTCTTCACCGCGATCATCGGCATGTTCCTGGCCGTGCCGGGCATGCCGCCGCTGCATCTGCTGCTGTGGGGCACGCTGGGCATCACCCTGCAGGCGGCATCGGCGGCGGCGGTCAACCAGATCATCGACCACAACATCGACGCGCGCATGGCGCGGACCTGCGGCCGGCCCCTGGTCACCGGCACACTGGGCATGACCGAATCCATCGCCTTCGCCACCGCGATCGGGCTCGCCGGATTCGTGGTGCTGTGGTTTCTGGTGAACCCGCTGACCGCCGTGCTGACGCAGTGCGCGTTGATCGGCTACGCCGGCATCTACACGCTGTTCCTGAAGCGCGCCACGCCGCAGAACATCGTCATTGGCGGCGCTGCCGGCGCCGCACCGCCGGTGCTCGGCTGGGCGGCGATCACCGGCCAGGTCGATCCGCACGCGCTGCTGCTGTTCCTGATCATTTTCATCTGGACGCCGCCGCATTTCTGGGCGCTGGCGATCGAGCGACACAAGGAATACGCCGCCGTGGATGTGCCGATGCTGCCGGTGACGCACGGGGTGGAATACACGCGCACGCAAGTGCTGCTGTATACGGTGCTGCTGTTGGTCACCAGCATCCTGCCGTTTGTCTTCGGTATGAGCGGCGTGATTTACCTCGCCGGGGCGCTGGTTCTCGGCGCAGTGTTTCTGTATTACGCGACGATGCTCAAGTTTGCGCCGAAGCCTGGCTTGCCGATGAAGACCTTTGGCTATTCGATCGTCTACCTGATGGGCATCTTTACGCTACTACTGCTGGATCACTACATCCACTAAGGCAGCACTGAATAAGCTACTGCGCTCGACAACTCGCGCGAGGGCGGTGCTCGGAATCCTCATGTACTCATCTGTACACTGCGGTTCCTGCGCTTGGTCCTCACGCGACCTGCCTTCGCTCGCGACACTTATTCAGCGTTGCCCTAACGCCGGCGTGGCGGTGGCCGCCGCCCGCTGCCGCTGCCAGGGCGTCCTCCCTTGAACGGTTTGCGCGGTGCGCGTGCACCCTTCACGAAATCGGCCGCGGCCGGCATCAGTTGATCGGCCGCGTGGTCCACTGGAATGCGCGCGCCGATGTATTTCTCGATATCCGGCAACGAGTAGACATAGGTTTCGCAGCACAGGGAAATGGCATCGCCGGATTCGCCGGCGCGCGCGGTGCGGCCGATGCGATGGACATAGTCCTCGGCGTCCTGCGGCAGGTCATAGTTGATGACGTGCGAGACCATGGGAATGTGCAGGCCACGCGCGGCAACGTCGGTGGCGACCAGCACCGGCAGTTTTCCGTCCTTGAATTCCTGCAGCAGGCGTTCGCGCTTGTTCTTCGCGACGTCGCCGGACAGTGTCGCCGCCTCGAAGCCGTTGGCCTTCAGCGTGTTTTCGACCAGTTCGGCGTCGCGCTTCATGTTGACGAAGACCAGCGTGCGGAACGGCTCGTGGTGGCGCAGCAGGCCGACCAGCAGGCGCAGCTTGTCGTCGTTGGCGACATGGATCAGCGACTGGCGCACACGATCGGCGGTGACGTATTCCGACTCCACTTCCACCTTGGTCGGACTGTTCATGTGCTCATAGGCGAGTTCGAGAACGCGCTGCGACAGCGTCGCCGAGAACAGGTAATTCCTGCGCTCAGCCGACGGCGGCATTTTCCGCATCAGGTAGCGGATGTCGGCGATGAAGCCCAGATCGAACATGCGATCGGCCTCGTCCAGCACCACCACCTCGATCTGCTTGAGGTCATAGATATGCTGTTTTAAATAATCGATCAGCCGGCCGGGCGTGCCGATCAGGATGTCCAAGCCATCGGTGATCGCCTGGCGTTGCGATTCGTAGCCGGTGCCGCCGTAGACCGCGGCCATGCGCAGGCCGGTTTCGGCGCCCAGGCTGATGGCGTCCTTGTAAATCTGGATCGCCAGTTCGCGCGTCGGCGCGAGCATGAACGCGCGCGGCTGCCTGTCGTCCGCACCTTCCTTGCGCGGCTGGGTCAGCAGGTGATGCATGGTCGCCAGCAGGAAGGCGGCCGACTTGCCGGTGCCGGTCTGGGCCTGGCCCGCGAGATCTTCTCCGGCCAGCGCTCGCGGCAGGGTCAGTGCCTGGATCGGCGTGCAGTAGCTGTAGCCCAGTTTGTTCAGCCCCGCCAGCAGGGTTGGGTGCAGGGACAGGGAGGCAAAAGTGGTGTCGCTGAGATGGTCGGGTTGCATGTATTCCAAAAGTGGCAGAGCAAATGAAGCTTGCATTAGTCGCAAACTTAGGCTGAAATAGCGCCTAATCAGTGGCTGCACGGCAACCATGATTCACCGGCCGTGAACACCCAGCCCGGCATTATTCCCCTAAGAACGACACATCATAACGACCTAAGTTGTAATTTGCCCACTTGATCGGGCCCGGCTTAGCACCATTTTCACGAGAACGCGCGTGTTGATGCGCCTTCAAAACCCCAAGAGGCTTCACAATGAGTGAACATATCACCGCGGTTACCGACGCTAGTTTCGAGCAGGATGTCCTGAAGAGCGAAACGCCCGTGCTGGTGGATTTCTGGGCGGAATGGTGCGGGCCCTGCCGCATGATCGCGCCGATCCTCGAGCAGGTCGCGGCCGAAACCGCCGGCAAGCTCAAGGTGGTCAAGCTCAACGTCGACGAGAATCCGCTGTCGCCGCCGAAATTCGGCATCCGCGGCATTCCAACCCTGATCATGTTCAAGGACGGCCAGATTGCCGCGACCCAGGTCGGCGCGGTGCACAAGGCCCAGCTCGCCGATTTCGTCAACAAGCACGTCAATCTCGCATGATCAAACAGCGCCGCCGGCACCCGAATGGCCGCAATAACAACGGTCGTGGCCAGGGCAACAATGGCAATAACGGCAACAATGGGAACAATGGCAATGGCGGCAACGTCGGCAACTATGGCTCCGGCGAACCGCGGACCATAGACCTGCAACCTTTCGACGAAGCGGCCGAATATGCCGAAGCCATGGCCGGCGACGATACGGCGACAGCGGTCGCAACGGCTCCCCAGTCTGCCGGTGTGCGCGTGCAGGAAGATGGCAGCGTGATCGAAGGCGGCACCGGCGAGCCGGTCGTCGTTCGCGAACAGCGGCCGCTGGAACCGCCCAAGACGCTGTGGATCCCCGAACTGAAGAAGAAAACCGCGGCCGAGCTGTTGGAGCTGGCCGAAGCGCAGGGCTTGGAAAATACCGCCCGCGTGAAGAAACAGGACATGGTGTTCCAGTTGCTGCGCGCTGCGGCGCGCCGCGGCGACATCATCCAGGCCGAGGGCGTGCTGGAGATCATGCAGGATGGCTACGGCTTCCTGCGCGGTGCCGACAGTTCCTACGCCGCCGGTCCCGACGACGTCTATATTTCGCCGAGCCAGATTCGCCGTTTCTCGCTGCGTACCGGCGACACCGTGACCGGACGCGTGCGCACGCCGAAGGATAACGAGCGCTATTTCGCGCTGCTCAAGGTCGATACGATCAACTACGAGGATCAGGAGCTTTCCAAGAAGAAAGTCCCGTTCGAGAATCTCACCCCGCTGTTCGCGGACGAGCAGCTCAAGATGGAACGCGGCAATGGCACCACCGAGGACATCACCGCGCGCGTGATCGACCTGGTGGCGCCGTTCGGCAAGGGCCAGCGCGGCCTGATCGTGTCGCCGCCCAAGGCCGGCAAGACCATCATGCTGCAAAACATCGCGCAGTCCATCGCCGCGAATTATCCGGATGTCTACCTGATCGTGCTGCTGATCGACGAGCGCCCGGAAGAAGTCACCGACATGCAGCGCACCGTGCGCGGCGAAGTGATTTCCTCGACCTTTGACGAGCCGGCCACGCGCCATGTGCAGGTCGCGGAAATGGTGATCGAGAAGGCCAAGCGCCTGGTCGAACACAAGCGCGACGTGGTCATCCTGCTTGACTC
>JBOICJ010000184.1:0-4840 GCA_050740035.1 Stenotrophobium sp.
ATCCCGGAGCCGCCAGCTCCGCCGCCCAGTCCGTCACCTGCCCCGGCCAGCAAATCCAGCACGACTGGCAACTACCTCATCATCAAGCAGCAGTTCAAGCCGATCTACCCGCGCCGGGCGCTGCGCGACGGCATCCAGGGCACCGTGACGCTATTGATCCATGTGAACGAAAATGGTGTGCCGATCAAAGTGGAAGTGGTTAAATCCAGCGGCAACTTCGATCTCGACAATGCAGCACGCAACGCCGCGATGAAGAGCCTGTTCGTTCCCCAGATGCAGAATGGTGTTGCAGTCAAGGCGCAGGGACTGCAAGACATCGTATTTAAACTCGACGAAGGATGAAGGACTCACCATGCACACAACGACCGCATTGACCCAGATGGGCTTCGCACATTTACTCGAAAACGCCGATTTCATCGGACTGTCGGTAGTGCTGCTGCTGCTGATGATGTCGATCGTCAGCTGGTATTTCATCATCACCAAGGCCGCACACTCGTTCATCGTCCGCAGCGGCGAGCACAAGGTCGTGCAGAGTTTCTGGGATGCTCCAGGGTTGCCGGAGGCGGTTGCGACCCTCGAGAAGCAGCCGGGGCCGGAGCCCTTCTCCAAGGTGGCGCTCGACGCCGCCAACGCAGCCACGCAGCATGACCTGCACGCCGGCGGCCGTCTTGGCGCCAGCATGAATCGCAGCGACTTCGTCGAGCGTGCGCTGCGCCAGGCGGTCAACCGCGAGAATGCGAAACTGGAGAACGGCCTGAGTTTTCTCGCAACCGTGGGCAACGCCGCTCCGTTCGTCGGCCTGTTCGGCACCGTCATGGGCATTTATCACGCGCTGATCCGTATCGGCGCCACCGGCGAGGCTTCGCTGGACGCCGTCGCCGGCCCCGTCGGCGAGGCCTTGATCATGACCGCGCTCGGCCTGGCGGTTGCGGTGCCGGCGGTGCTGGGCTACAACTTCCTGGTGCGCTCCAATCGCGTGCTCGGCGGCAGTTTCGAGAATTTTGCCTACGACCTGCAGCAGTTCTTTGAAATCGGCGGCGGCGCACGCACTGACGACGCGGCCGCAGAAGACCCCAGAGGGAGCGCCTGATGGCATTCAGCAGCGGTGGCGGCCAGCAAAACGCGCCTTTGTCCGAGATCAACGTCACGCCACTGGTCGACGTGATGCTGGTGCTGCTGATCATCTTCATGATCACGGCGCCGATGATGACCCACAAGATTCCGATCAATCTGCCGCAGGCGTCCACGGTCAAAAATCCGATTGAACCCAATATCGTCACGCTGGCGCTGACCGCCGACGGCAATCTCTACTGGAACGACATCGCCATCACCAAGGACCAGTGGCGCGAGCGGATCAAACAGACCGCCCTGCAGAAACCGCAGCCCGAATTGCAGCTGCGGGCGGACAAGACCACCCAGTACCAGGCGCTGGCCGAGATCATGGCCGATGCCCAGGACGCGGGCATCGTCAAAATGGGCTTCATCACCAAACCGAAGGTGACGCACCCCTGACCCGGCCACCCGGTCAATCCGCCAGGACTCTTCAGCATGCAATCAACGCGTTTCCATCTGCCGACCCTCGCCGCGCTTGCGCTCGCTCTGGCGCTGCCGTCCGTTGCACGGGCCGGCGACCATGCGGCCAGCCCCGCTACGGTGGTCATCAACGGCCATCCGATCCAGCCGGCAGGCAGCAAGGCCTATGGCCCGGAAATCATCAAGCCGGAGGATCTCAGGTGGTGTGTCGCCAACATCGACAAGATCAATGCCAACGGCCGCTCGATTCAATTGGACAAGGCGCGCCTGCAATCCGAGGCTGACGGCATCAAGGCGGAAAATGCCGAGCTGACCCGCATCGGCAACGCACTGAAAACCGAGGGCGAGGCGCTGGCGGAAAAATCGCAGAAAATTTCGCAGCAGCGCGCCTCGGTCGACAAATCCAAAAAGGCCTCCGTCGACGCCTACAACGCCAGTCTCAAATCGCTGCGCGAACAAAACGCGGCGTATCAGTCCCGGGTGCAGCAATACACCGCGCGCGGTGCCAAGCTCAAGGCGCAGTCCGACACATACAAACAGCACCAGAGCGCCTACAACAGCGCAACCGATGCACTCAATCAATCGGCGGCGGGGTTTTCACAACGCTGCTCGAACAAGAACTACTACGCCGACGACATGGCCGCTGCAAAAAAGAAATAAGCCCAGGCCCACGAAAAAGGCCACCCGAGGGTGGCCTTTTTGTCTCGCAAATCGCTCGTCAGAACGGGATATCGTCGTCTTCAAAGCCCTGGTCCTGCGCCGGCATCGGTGCAGCGGGCTGTGATGGTCCCCGCGATGACGGGCCAGCGCCGCCGCCGCGCGGGGCGTAGCCGCCGCCACTGCCGCCGCCGTCCATGCTGGCGGTGCCGCCGCCCGGCTTGCCGCCCAGCATCTGCATGTCGCTGGCGACGATTTCCGTGGTGTAGCGGTCGATGCCGTCCTTTTCCCATTTGCGGGTGCGCAGCGAGCCTTCGACATAGACCTGCGCGCCCTTCTTCAAGTATTGGCCGACGATTTCAGCCAGCTTGTTGAAGAACACGACGTTGTGCCACTCGGTCTTTTCCTTCTTTTCGTTGGTGTTCTTGTCGGTCCAGCTCTCGGAGGTGGCGATGGTGATATTGGTCACCGCGCCACCCGAAGGCATGTAACGCACTTCCGGATCCTTGCCCAGATTGCCCACCAGAATGACTTTGTTGATGCCACGTGCCATGAGTGATTCCCCGGTTATTTGCTGATATCGACAGACTGCCCGCGCGCCACCACAGGCGGGATCAGATTAAATGAAAAACCGAGCCAGAGTAGCGGCAATACTGCAATCAGGGCAAACACGCCGCCCACGCCCCAATGCCCGAGCGCGACACCGCCCAGGGAGCCGCCGACGAAGGCGCCGAGAAACTGCGAACTGGAGTAGACGCCCAGCGCCGCGCCCTTGTAGCTCGGGTGCGAACGCCGCGAAATCATCGAAGGCAAGGAGCCTTCGAGGAAGTTGGTTCCCACGAAAAACAGGGTGAGCCCGCCGATCAAGCCTGCCGTATGCGCATGGAATTCTCCCATCAAGGCCAGGGCCACTGACAATGCCGCGATGGCCGCGAGAAACACATTCTTGGTCTGGCCGGATTTCTCCGCCCAGCGGATCAGCGGGAATACCGGCAGGATCGCGATCAGCAGCACCGGCAGATAGACCTTCCAGTGTTCGTCATCCGGCATATGCAGGGTTTTCTGGATGGCGAAGGGCGCGGCCACAAACAACGCGGTCATGCAGGCATGCAGTACGAAGATGCCGCCATCGAGCCGCAGCAACTGGCCATCGGCCAGCGAAGCGCGCAGCCCGCCCGCGCGCACCGGGATGCGTGGCGCACCCGGCACCAGCATCAGCACCACCGGTATGGTCAACAGCGCGGCGACGCCGGTGACATCGAAAATCCCTCTGACGCCGACCCAGCCCGCCACCACCGGCCCCAAAATCAGCGCCAGCAGAACGGCCACGCCGATGCCGGCGCCGAGGATCGCCATGGCGGTCGTGCGCACCGCCTCGCGGGTCACGTCGGCCAGCAGCGCCGATACCGCGCTCGACACCGCGCCCATGCCCTGCACCAGGCGACCGATGATGATCCAGTTGATGTCGTTGGAGTAGCCGGCGATGAAACTACCCAGCGCGAACAGCAACATGCCGCAGACGATGATTGGCTTGCGGCCCCAGCGGTCGGACGCCATGCCCAGCGGAATTTGCAGGATGGCCTGGGTCAGGCCGTAGATGCCGATGGCCATGCCGATCTGCCACGGCTGCACCCCGGGCAGGCCGTGCGCATAGATGGCGAACACCGGCATGATCATGAACAAACCGATCGTGCGCAGCATGTAGACGAGTGAAAGGCCGGCGACGGCGCGCCATTCGAGAGGGTTCATGGTGTTGTCATCAGATCGGTCATCCATGCGGCATGGAGGATGCCCACGATGGGAGTGTTCGGGTGGATCGCCGGGACAATCGACCGGCGGCTTGCGTATAGTAAACGATTCGACCGCAGCATTGATTCCGAGTTCATGGACACCATCAGCATCCGCGGTGCGCGCACGCACAATCTCAAAAACGTCTCGCTGGACCTGCCGCGCGACAAGCTCATCGTCATCACCGGCCTGTCCGGTTCCGGCAAGTCGTCGCTGGCGTTCGACACGCTTTATGCCGAGGGCCAGCGCCGCTACGTCGAATCGCTGTCCGCCTACGCCCGCCAGTTCCTGAGCATGATGCAGAAGCCGGACGTGGACAGCATCGAGGGGCTGTCGCCGGCGATCTCGATCGAACAGAAATCCACTTCGCACAATCCGCGCTCGACCGTCGGCACCGTCACCGAGATCTACGACTACCTGCGTCTGTTGTTCGCCCGCGTCGGCACGCCGCGCTGCCCGGATCACGACGTCGCACTGGAGGCGCAGTCGGTCAGCCAGATGGTCGATCAGGTGTTGGCACTACCGGCGGACAGCGCCTGGATGCTGCTGGCGCCGGTGGTGCGCGGCCGCAAGGGCGAGCACGCGGAGTGGTTCGAGCAGATGCGTGCGCAGGGCTTCGTGCGCGCGCGCGTCGACGGCAAGGTTTACGAACTCGATGAAGTGCCGACGCTCAACCGCAAGCTCAAACACGATGTCGAGATCGTGGTCGACCGGTTCAAGGTAAAGTCCGGCGACAGCGAACAAGGCTTCAAGCAGCGCATCACCGAGTCCTTCGAAACCGCATTGCGCCTCGCCGACGGCCTGGCGCTGGTGGTGCCGCATGGCACCCCCTCTCCCCAACCCCACTCCCGCGAGGGGAGAG
>JBOICJ010000185.1:0-2430 GCA_050740035.1 Stenotrophobium sp.
CGCGACGTGCAGGCCGCGATCAATGCGTCGCGCAGCCAGTTGCCGACCAGCCTGCGCAGCAATCCGAGCTATCGCAAGGTCAACCCGGCCGATGCACCGATCATGATCGTCGCACTGACCTCGAAGACGCTGACGCAGGGCCAGATATACGACGCGGCCTCGACCATCCTCGCGCAGAAACTTTCGCAGGTGCAGGGCATCGGACAGGTGACGGTTGGCGGCAGCTCGCTGCCGGCGGTACGCGTCGAACTCAATCCCACCGCGCTCAACCAATACGGCATCGGCCTCGATCAGGTACGCAGCACTATCGTGGCCACCAACGCCAACCGCCCCAAGGGCGCGGTCGAGCAAGGCGCGACCCACTGGCAGATCTACACCAACGATCAGGCCCGCGACGCCGCCGAATACCGTTCGCTGATCATCGGCAATCATGGCAATTCCATTGTGCGCATTTCCGACGTCGCCGAAGTCAGCGACTCGGTCGAGGACCTGCGCAACATCGGCCTTGCCAATGGCCACCCCTCGGTGCTGCTGATTCTCTACCGGCAACCCGGCGCCAACATCATCAAGACCGTGGACGGCGTGATGGCGCTGCTGCCGGAGCTGCGCGCCTCGATTCCCGGCGGCATCAACCTCGATGTGGCGATGGAGCGCACCTCCACCATCCGCGCCTCGCTGCACGATGTCGAGCGGACGCTGGTGATCTCGGTGATGCTGGTGATCCTGGTGGTGTTCGTATTTCTGCGGAATTTCCGCTCCACCCTGATTCCGATGGTGGCCGTGCCGGTGTCGCTGATCGGCACCTTCGCGGTGATGTACCTGTGCGGCTACAGCCTCGACAATCTTTCGCTGATGGCGCTGACGGTGGCGACCGGCTTCGTCGTCGACGACGCCATCGTCGTGCTGGAAAACGTCTCGCGCCACATGGAAAACGGCATGCCGCGGATGCAGTCCGCGCTGCAGGGCGCGCGCGAAGTCGGCTTCACCGTGCTGTCGATGAGCCTGTCGCTGGTCGCGGTGTTCATTCCGATCCTGCTGATGGGCGGCATCGTCGGCCGCCTGTTCCGCGAGTTTGCCGTCACGCTGTCGGTCGCCATCGGCGTGTCGCTGGTCATCGCGCTGACCACGACGCCGATGATGTGCTCGCGCTGGCTGCAAGCGCCGCAAGCGCAGACCCACGGGCGTCTCTACCGCATCACCGAGCGCGCGTTTCAGGGCATGCTGAATTTCTACGAACGCACACTGCGCTGGGCCTTGCAGCACGCGCGCTTCATGATGCTGCTGCTGCTCGGCGCGGTCTGCCTGAACGTCTATCTCTACGTGATCGTGCCCAAGGGATTTTTCCCGCAGCAGGACACCGGCCGGCTGATCGGCGGCATCCGTGCCGACCAGAGCACGTCGTTCCAGGCGATGCGCGGCAAGCTCGGTGAGTTCATGGGCATCATCCAGCAGGATCCTGCCATCGACAGCGTCGTCGGCTTCACCGGCGGCGGACACAGCAATGGCGGCTTCGTGTTCATCGCGCTCAAGCCGTTTTCGCAGCGCAAAATCTCGGCCGACGCGGTCATCAACCGCCTGCGGCCTAAGCTCGCCAAAGTCGCGGGCGCCAGCCTGTTCCTGCAGGCCTCGCAGGACATCCGCGTCGGCGGCCGCCAGAGCAATTCGGCCTATCAGTACACCCTGCAAAGCGACAGCCTTGACGACCTGCGCACCTGGACGCCGAAGATCGCCGACGCGCTCGGCTCGTCAAAGTTCGTCACCGACGTCGACAGCGACCAGCAGCAGGGCGGACTGGAAACCCAACTGGTCATCGACCACGCCACCGCCGCGCGCCTCAACATCAACACGCAGACCATCGACAACACACTCTACGATGCCTTCGGCCAGCGCCAGGTCTCGACCATCTATGCCGCCTTGAACCAGTATCACGTGGTAATGGAACTGGCGCCGCAGTTCCTGCAAAGCCCGGAATCGCTCAGGGATATTTATGTACGCAGCAGCAGCGGCCAGATGGTGCCGTTGTCGGCGTTCAGCCATTTCGAGCCTTCGACCGCGCCGCTGGCGGTCAATCATCAGGGTGAATTCGCCGCCTCGACGCTGTCGTTCAATCTCGCGGCCAACGCCTCCCTGAGCGATGCCATCGCCGATATCCGCAACACCATGACGCGCATCGGCGTGCCGGCGTCGATACACGGCAGTTTCCAGGGCACCGCAAAGGTTTTCCAGCAGTCGCTGCAGAATCAGCCGTGGCTGATCCTGGCGGCATTCATCGCCGTCTATATCGTGCTGGGCGTGCTGTATGAAAGTTACATCCATCCGCTGACCATTCTCTCGACCCTGCCCTCGGCCGGCGTCGGTGCGATCCTGGCGCTGATGGCATTCCACATCGAGTTCAGTCTGATCGCGTTGATCGGCGTGATCCTGCTGATC
>JBOICJ010000186.1:0-25366 GCA_050740035.1 Stenotrophobium sp.
TACAATATTTCTCCTGAGACCTTTTTCTGAATCATGAAAGTCAATCGTATTTTCTGCATCGGCCGCAACTACGCCGACCACGTCGATGAACTCGGCGAAGCCGCCGATGGCGATTGCGTGGTGTTCATGAAACCGGCGTCCTGCGTTGTGGCTGAAGACGAAGCCATCCACCTTCCCAAGGGCAAAGGCGCAGTGCACCACGAAGCGGAACTGGTGGTGATGCTCACCGGCGGCGGCCGCGACATCGATTCCGACGAGGCGCAGGACTGTATCGCCGGCATCACGCTGGGGCTGGACCTGACCCTGCGCGATCTTCAGAACACACTCAAGGCCAAAAGCGCACCGTGGGAGCTGTGCAAGGCCTTCGACCACGCCGCACCGCTGGGCGACTGGAAACCCTATCTCGAACAGGATTTGCAGGCGATCGAATTCACCTGCCACGTCAACGGACAACTGCGCCAGCACGGCCACACACGACAGATGCTTTACGCGGTGCGCCACCAGATCAGCATCCTCAGCCGGACCTGGTCACTGCAACCCGGCGACATCCTCTACACCGGCACGCCCAAAGGCGTCGGCCCGCTGCAACCCGGCGATCGGATCATGCTGGCCAGCCCGCAGATTGGCCGTTTTACATGGACGTGCAGCCAATAACAGGCAGCGCTTGTCCCTCTAAGGCAACGCTGAATAAGTGTCGCGAGCGAAGGCATTTCGCGTGAGGACGGAGCGCAGCAGCTTATTCAGCGTTGTCCTGATCAGGCCGCTCGTAACCGACGCGCTGCACCCACGAGCCGCGATCCTGGAACGGCATGGTGACGCACTTCGTCCCCGGCACCGTATCCGAACCGGGGCCGATCACGCCGGACAGCGAGCACAGCTGACTGCGCGGATGCACCCGCATCGCCTTGGACAGATCGGCCGCCGTCATGACCTTGCCGCCGTTGTACTCGGTCGCCAGCGTCGCCAGCATGGTGTTGAGCGCGGCGAGCATCACCTGGTCGCGATTCATGCCGCCGGTAAAATCAGTCTTCAGCGTCAGCGATGAACTGGAAGGCTCGAGGATTCGCAAAATCAGGTTGTCCATCGCACTCATGTCGAAAACATGACTGCCGACACCGGCTTCACGGCTGAAAATGGTCATGGCATCGCTGCCGTCGCCCTTCACACCCGGGTCGATCACCAACGATTTGTAAGGCGCGAAAATCTGGTTGCGCAGCGCCGTGACATATTCGCCGAAGACCGTCGCCGCCGGCCCGTCCTTGGCGCCGGCATCGTTGATGTCGATGTTCGGGCCGTAGTGCTTGTGATCCCAATTCAACATGAGATCAAGCGCAGCCTTCTGCACCTCACTCAACTGCGCAGCCTGTACGGTACGGAAGGATTGGATCACCGGCAGATATTCACGCGCGCGCGGATCGGTGGTGCCGGTGTTGATGTCGATCTGCCGCAGATCGGCAAACGTCCAGTCGCTGCGCATGCCGAGTTGGTCGAGAATATTGGTGACCCGCTGACCAGGGCCACCGGGCCGACTGGTGTCGCCCAGACCCTCGCCATCGAGCCAGCCGAACGCCGGCTTGGTATTCCAGTTCGCAACATAACCTTGCGCCGGATCGATCACCTTGGGCGTTTCATCGAAACTCAGCAAGCCATTCGGATCGTATTCGCCGGTGCCTGGCGTCGGCAGGCGCTGATCGGTATCTGGACTGCGGCGGATGTGAAGCCCCGGATGGAAGAACGCGATATGGCCATCGCGGGTCGCGACGGTGACGTTCTCGTTCCAGGTCACCTGCGCCACTGCGGCCTTGAAATCGGCAAAGCTGTGCGCGCGATTCCATTCGCGCACGCCTTCGATGGTTTCAAGCTCGCGGCCGAACATGGCGTACATCACCGACCGCGCCATGCCCAGCGTATCGTCGCGGGCCACGATCGGGCCATGCACCGTGCGGCAGATCTGCACCGTCGTGCTGAGGGCAGCAGGCCCGACCGGAATACCATTGGTGGCCGCACGATAATTGACCGTTTCATTGCGGCACGACATGTCCTGCCACTGCCCGTCATGGAAATACTGGTTGGCCTTGCAGGTACCCGCCTGCTGCTGTGCGGTCGAGCAGATCGTCTCGATGAAGCTGTCGATGGTCTTGCTGTAGCCGGTGGTCAAGCCCCAGGCCGCATCCTGGCTGTAGCCAATGCCCACCACCGGCAACGCCGGCACCGAAGCGCCACGCGCGTTGTAGCCGGCACCATGGATTTCATACTCGACCAGCAACAGCGGGTAACCGTACCCCAACTGCGGCTCGCTGATCATCAAGGTGCCGCCATCGCGCGTGCGCGACTTGCCGATCGCCATGGCCCATGAACCGCCATGCAGGTACGCGCGCAGATTCTGCAACGCCAGCACCACTTCGCGACTCACCGCTGCCACGGCCTGCGCGTGCTTTTTCAATTTAGCTTTGGCGACACGACGCTGCTCAGGCGTTGCCCGCTGCGACTTGGCACTGCGCATACTCAGGACTTCGCCCGCACCCAGCCCGCCCACTGCGCCCAGCACGCCCGGCAGGCTGGGCTGCGAACAAGGGAACGGCGCCGGCGTATCGCCGGTGCCCGGCCCCTTCCAGATCGTTTCCGGCAGATCCATCGCCCAGTTCGCCATCTGCTGGAACACGGCATCGCGTTGCGCAGGCGGCGTCGATTGATTGGAGAACGTGCCTTCAGAGCGCGGGATCGACGTCACCGCCTTGCCATCTTCCAGCCAGACCATGTCCTGGAACGCATCGAGCGCGGCCTGACGGCTGCCCAGTTGTTGCTGCAGCAACTTGAGCATGCGGATATTGAGAAATTCATTGCCGCCTTCAGCCGCGACAAAGCGGGTGATGTAAACACCCGCTGCCAGCACATCCTTGACCGTGAACGGCGCCGGCGTGGTGGTCAGCAGCACGTACTCGGCCGGCAGTTTGGTCGGATCGGCAATCGCCTGCGTACGCCAGGCGTTGGCGCCGTCGACGTAACCCAGCACGGCGTCCTTGGAATCCTGCGACAGCTTGTCGAAGAAACTCTGGTACTCCGCATCGGAATAGGTCAGCACGCGTTGCTGTATGTCGCCGGCGACACCGCCACAACCGGTCAACTCGGAAAACGTGCCGGCGCCCATGCGCCGCACCGCGTCCATCAGGAACAGGCGATCCTGCGCCACGGCATAACCGACGCCAAACCAGAGGTCCCTGACCGTGTTGGCATAGATCGCCGGCACGCCGTAGGCGTCGCGGTAGATTTCGATGCCGGACTTGGGTGACTCGGGCGTGCCGTTCTTCTGATACAGCCCGGGCTTGGCGTCGAAGCTCCAGTACAGCGGCCGCTGGTCATCTACATGCGGGCCATAGTCGGCCGGTTTGCCGGTCAACAATCCCTGCGCCTGACCTGCGACCGAGAAAAACCCGGACTGTCCTGGAGGCAGCACGGTCTGGGCCTTCATGACCAGGCCCTCGCCACTGCCCGCCTGCGGTGCGGGTGCCTGCGACTGGCCGCAGCCCACCAGCGTCATCAGACCCGCGATGACGAATAAAAACCGGATTTTCCCCATGACGCTGCCCCTGCTTTTACATTGACTTGCAGGATAGCGAAACTCGGTACGCGACGCCGACGGTAAATCGCGCTCCTGCTGTTCTGTGCGAACAGGGTGCTCGCGAAACGCTCAGGATTTACGCGGACTGCCCTGTGCCGAAAAAACCAGCGGCTGCTCAGCCTTGCCAATATCCTTGCTGCCGCATCCGCCACAACTACCGCAGCCCGAATCACATCCGGACTTGGCCGCCACAGGCATCAGCCACGCGCCAACTCCCTGCAACCAGTGCGCACGTTGCGGCTGTTGCAACCATGCGCCCAGGCGCTGACGCAAGCCCTTGGGAAAATACTGGCGCAGCGCATACGCCACGCTGGCCCCAATCGCCGCAGCCAGAACCAAGGTCTGTACGATGTCATATGTCGTCATGACCAGACCCTCGCAAGCTGGTAGGTGATGAAGGACGCCAAATAAGCGAGCGCGAACAGATAGGCGGCGGCAACACCGACCACGCGCCATGAATTGGTTTCGCGGCGGATCACGGCAAACGTCGAAACGCACTGCGGCGCAAACACGTACCACGCCAGCATCGACAAGGCGACCGCCAGCGACCACTGCGCGGAAATGATCGGTGCCAGTTGGCCAGCGGTGTTGTCGCCGTGCGGCGACAGGGCGTAGACCGTCGCCAGCGAGCTGACCGCCACCTCACGTGCCGCCAGCCCCGGAATCAGCGCGATGCAGATCTGCCAATTGAACCCGATCGGTGCGAACACATGCTGCATGGCATGACCGATACGGCCGGCGAGACTGTAATTGATCGCCGGTTCGGCCCAACCCGCAGGTGGCGTCGGAAAGCTCGACAGACACCACAGCAACACCGTCATCGACAGAATCACGGTACCGACCCGACGTACAAAAATATTGGTGCGCTCCCACAGACCAATCGCGATATCGCGCAGGTGCGGCATGCGGTACGAGGGCAGCTCCAGCAACAGCGAATGCTCGACCTGCGTGCGCTTGATCCGCTTCATGATGTACGCCACCGCCAGCGCGCTGACGATGCCGGCGACGTACAGCACGAACAGCACCAGCCCCTGCAGGTTGAACAGGTACAGCACCGAACGCTGCGGGATAAAGGCGCCGATCAGCAGGGTATACACCGGCAGGCGTGCCGAACAGGTCATCAGAGGCGCGACCAGGATGGTCGCCAGCCGGTCGCGCGGGTCCTGAATCGTGCGCGTGGCCATGATGCCGGGCACCGCGCAGGCAAAACTCGACAGCAGCGGGATGAACGAGCGGCCGGTCAAGCCGACGCCGACCATCAAGCGGTCGAGCAGGAACGCGGCGCGTGGCAGGTAGCCGGATTCCTCCAGCGTCAGGATGAACAGGAACAGGATCAGAATCTGCGGCAGAAACACCAGCACGCTGCCGGCCCCGGCGATGATGCCGTCCACCAGCAGACTGCGCAGCGGACTCACCGGCAGAATCGCGCCGACCGCGTTGCCCAGCCATTGCACCAATACGCCGATGCCGTCCATCAACGGCGTTGCCCAGGAAAATACCGCCTGGAACATCAGGAACAGCACCGCCGTCAGGATCGCCAGACCCAGCACCGGATGCAGCACCCAGCGATCCAGTACCTCGTCGATTTCCGCCGTGCGGCGCGGCATCGTTACCGCCGCCGACAGCAATTGATTCACCTCGGCATGCAGGTCGGCGTCGGCCGGCAGACTCGCCGGTGGCGCAAGCGTGAGGCTGTCCAGCTTTTCCAGCAGCGCGCGCGCGCCGCCACGCTTGATCGCGACGGTCTCGACCACCGGAATCCCCAGCGCCTGCTCGAGTCTGGCCTTGTCGATGTGGATGCCGCGCCGTTCGGCGGCGTCGCTCATGTTCAGCGCCAGCACCATCGGCACCTGCATGCGCTGCACTTCGAGCACGAAGCGCAGATGCAACCGCAGGTTGGTGGCATCGGCCACGCAGACGATCAGGTCGGGCCGGGCTTCGCCGGGATAGCGGCCCATGCAGACATCGCGCGTAATCGCCTCGTCGGGACTGGTCGCCAGCAGGCTGTAGGCGCCGGGCAGATCGAGCACGCGCAGGACGCGTCCGGAAGGCGTGGCGAATTGTCCTTCCTTGCGCTCGACCGTGACGCCGGCATAGTTGGCGACTTTCTGGCGGCTGCCGGTCAGCAGGTTGAACAACGCAGTCTTGCCGCAGTTGGGGTTGCCCACCAGCGCAATGCGTGAAGGATTCAGGGTTGCCGACATTAGCTTTTCACGGCCGCGAGCGCCACACGCGCGGCCTCGCTGCGCCGCAGTGCAAAGCGGGTGAACCCGATCTGCACCAGCAGCGGATCGCCCCCAATCGGGCCATGACTGATCAACCGCACCGGCTCGCCCTGCACGAATCCCAGATCGCGCAGGCGGTCTGCAATCGGGTCTTGCTGGGTGGCGTTGTCAACGGATTTCACCGTTGCCGTCGCACCCTTTTTGAGATCGGAGAGACGCATGTCGCATCTGACAACAAGAATGAGAATTAGTCCTATTGTAGCGTTGAAAATATCAGGTTGTGCTTGCACAAGGCCAAGTCCTTGTGCCGAGTGCTTTACCGATACCACTTGTCAATGGTAATCCTTCTCATTATCATGCGCAACACATTCAATCTGCCTCCACAACTGTGAATATTCGTCTCGGCCGGGAACCTGCATTCAGGCTCATCGGCATCGCTACCGCGCTTCTGCTGAGTGCCTGCAATGGCAGTAACAATGGCGGCAGCACCGGCAGTCCGGGCGTCACCGCGCTCTCGCCGGAGGCTAATCTGGGACAGGCCCTGTTCTTCGACAAGAGCCTGTCGGCGTCCGGCCAGCAATCCTGTGGCACCTGCCATGTTCCCAGCCGTGCGTTTGCCGCCAGCGATGGCCGCGCCGTGCCCCTCGGCGGGCCGAACATGGATTTGCCGGGCCTGCGAAATGCGCCGTCGTTGATGTACAGCTCGTTCACACCCGGCTTCAAGCTGGTCGACGGTACCCCAACTGGCGGATTTTTCCGTGATGGCCGCGCCTCGTCTCTGGCAGTTCAGGCTGAACAGCCCTTGATCACGCCTTTTGAAATGGCCAACGCCGATGCCGCTGCCGTGGTGCAACGTCTGATGACAGGGCCGAATCTGGCACAGTTCAAGGGTGTTTACGGCAGCGATATCCTCAACAACGCTGACCAGACCTTGACCGCGATCGGCAGCGCCATCGCGGCGTTTGAAACCGAGTCTCCGGTATTTCATCCATTCAGCAGCAAGTACGACAGCTGGGCGGCTGGGCGTGCAACCCTGAGTCCGCAGGAAATGCACGGCTTCGCGTTGTTCAATAACCCCAACAAGGGCAACTGCACCGCCTGCCATGTCAGCAAGGTCCAGGGTGCGAGCCAGCACGCGCTGTTTACCGATTTCACCTACGACAACATCGGCGTGCCGCGCAACTGGGAGATTGCCGCCAACCATGCCAACCCGGTCAGTGACGTCGATGGCGTGCCGCTGACTTACGTGCCCAAGCAGACCAACCTGCCCAGCGGCAGCGAATACAGCTACTACGATCTCGGGCTCTGCGGCCCACTCGGTCCCGTGGCCAATG
Source organism: Stenotrophobium sp. (assembly GCA_050740035.1). Lineage (GTDB taxonomy): Bacteria > Pseudomonadota > Gammaproteobacteria > Nevskiales > Nevskiaceae > Stenotrophobium. The sequence goes on from JBOICJ010000186.1 coordinate 7,179, forward strand.
ACCCGCATCCACGCACGGATTTCTCCACGGTGACTTCGCTCTGCGGCGTGTTCAAGGTACCGACGCTGCGCGATATCGCCCTGACCTCGCCGTATTTTCACAACGGCGTGTTCAAGAGTTTGCGCCAAGTGGTCGAGTGGTATGTCACGCGCGACATCAACAACAATCCCGCCAACAATCCGGTTCCAGAGTTCAACCCCTACGATCCCATCGGCAGCTTCTACCACGCTGCCGACGGCACGTCCGACCAGTACCAGTACAACGATCTGCCGGTCGACTACAACGCCAACGTCAATATTTTTGAAGTGCCGTATACGCCACCCGTCGCCCAGGGCGGACAGGCACCGACGCTGGATTCGGCTGAAATCGACGATGTCGTCGCCTTCCTGTGCACGCTCACCGACGGCTACGACCCGGCCCATCCGGCAGCCTACGACGCCCGTCTGCCCAGCCAGTGTCCGCAGTCCACCGCAACGCCCGCTCCCTGATCTCCATTCACAGTAAACATAGACCACCATGACCCAGCCCAAGACTGACTCGACAGCGACTCATCCGGCCCTGCGCAAGCTGCTGCAAGCTGCGGGATTCAGCGCGACGCTGCTGGCTGCGACCACGGCTATGGCCGCAGAGCCGACGGCTGCCAGCACACCCCCTTCGGCGCAGCAGACCGAACAGAAAATCCAGCAACTCGAGCAGCAACTCGACGCGCTCAAAGCACAGGTGCAGCAGATCAAATCGGCCCCTGCTGCTGCCGCACCCGCGCCTGAATCGCCGCTTGATAACTTCAGCCTGTGGGGTTACGGCGAGGCTTATTACACCAATCCGGTGCATGACGGTGCGCGCAGCCAGGCCGACCTGGCACGCGCCGTTTTTGGTATCGGCTACAGTTTCGGGCCGCATACGCGCTTCAATTCCGAATACGAAGTCGAGCACGCGGTCAGCTCGGCCAATGACCCGGGCGAATTCGAAGTCGAGCAGTTCTACATCAACCAAGACCTGACCAACTGGGCGTCGATGAATGTCGGCCTGTTCCTGATTCCTTCCGGCCTGCTCAACCAGCACCACGAACCGACCAATTTCTACGGCGTCCAGCGCAATTTCGTCGAGACCCTGATTATCCCGAGCACCTGGCGCGAAGGCGGCGTTTCGTTCCAGGGAGACACCGATATCGGCCTCAGCTGGAATCTCGGCGTCACCACCGGCCTGAGCTTCGCGGGCTGGGACTACGCGCCGGAATTCCCGCAATACTCGACTGCGCTCGATCTTGAAAACAGCAACGTTGCACCGATGCAGGCATCGCATCAGGAACTGGCGCTGGCCAATGCCCAGCATCTGTCGCAATTCCTCGCGCTCAACTACAACGGCATTCCCGGCTTCAATGTCGGCGCGTCGATCTTTTCCGGCGAGGCCGAAAAAGTCCCGGCACCACCGGCTTCCGACTACCCGGGCAATCAGCGCGTGACGCTGTGGGAAGCGCACACCCGCTGGCAACCTGGCCGCCTCGATCTGTCGGCTCTGTATGCGCGTGGCACCATCAGCAACACCGCCACACCCAACTCGCAGAATCCCGGCACGCCCAATCCGATTCCGTCACTGTTCTACGGTTACTACGCCCAGGCGGCCTATACCGTCTGGCAGCATGCCGGCTCGCGCATCGCGCCGTTCGTACGCTGGGAGTTGTATGACATGGGCGCGCGCTATGCCGGCGCCAGTCCGACCCTCCCCGCAGGTGACGTTCCGCTTTCCGAGACGCCCGGCGATGTCGGCCCCTATCCCGTAGCACGCGATCGCGTCTGGACCTATGGCGTGAACTACTACCTGACGCCCAACGTCGTGCTCAAAGCGGATTACCAGAATTTCTCGGTCAACCGTCAATTCACGCGCGTTGATCTGGGTCTCGGCTTGAACTTCTGATCTCCATGCGTGCGCGCCTGTTTCTGCTGCCACTGGCACCGCTGGCGTTAGTCTCGCCTGCGTATGCCACAACCTACCTGTCGCTGGCGCAGGCGCAGGCGCTGATGTTTCCGCAGACCCTGCTGACGCCGGACTTCATCACGCTCAGCGACGCGCAGGTCGGCGCGGTTGAAAAAATCGCCGGCAGCCGCGTCATCAACCGCGAGTTGCGCGCCTGGCGCGCGGCCGACGGCGGCTGGTTCATCACTGATGGCGTGTTCGGCAAGCATGAGCTGATCGGCTACGCTATCGCGCTGGATGCCAAAGGCACGATCAGGCAGGTGGAAATCCTCGACTACCGCGAAAGCTACGGCGGCGAGGTGCGGATGCCGGCCTGGCGCAGGCAGTTCGTCGGCAAGGACGATCAATCATCGCTGACGCTGGACGACGACATCAAGAACATCTCCGGCGCCACGCTGTCCTGCACGCACCTCACCGAAGGCATCAAGCGGCTGATGGCGATTTATGCCACCGTCCTCGCCCCACATCCGGGTTGAGCGCGCGCGCCCGCTGCTGGGCACGCGCGTGGCCATCCGCTGCGACGCGCCCAACGCACAACAGGCGAATGCTGCGATCGATGCCGCGTTCGACGCCATCGCGCAGATTCATGCGCTGATGAGCTTTCAGGATGCGGCCAGCGACGTCAGCCGCCTGAATCGCGAAGCCTCGCAAAATCCCGTGCAGGTCCACCCCCACACCTATCGCGTGCTCAAATGCGCGCAGCAACTCGCAGCGGATTCGGATGGCGTGTTCGACGTCAGCGTCGCCGGGCAGCTGTGCGCGTGGGGTCTGCTGCCCGAAATAGCCGGTGCGCCTCGCGCCAGTGAAACTGCGAGCTGGCGCGACATCGACTTGCTCGACGGACGCCACGTGCACTTCCGTCAACCACTGTGCATCGATCTGTCCGGTATCGCCAAGGGCTACGCCGTCGACAGCGCGATCGCAGCGCTGCAGAACGCCGGGATCGCCGAGGCCTGCGTCAATGCCGGTGGCGACCTGCGACTGATCGGCGCCGACCGCGAACGCATCGCGCTGCGCAGTTGCCGCAGCGATGACACGCACGCGCCGATGCTGGAACTCGACAACGCCGCCGTCGCCAGCAGTTGCGGCTATCCGCAGCGACAGTTGCACCAAGGCCGCTGGCTGGGACCGCACCTGCGCGGCGACCGCCGCGAGCCGGTCGATCCCGAAATCAGCGCCTCGGTCATCGCCCCGCAGTGCATGCTCGCCGATGCGCTGACCAAGCTCGTGCTGGCGGATGCCACACTGGCGGCGGCACTGCTTTCGCAGCACGAAGCGCTGGCGTACCGCCATCATCCTGCGCACGGCTGGCAGGCAATCGGCGATACTCCGCCGCCGATCATTCTTCATTGACGCGACATGCGCCTGTCCACCTCACGCCACCGGCTGGTCTATCTCATCGCCACGGGCACCTGGCTGAGCGGCATGCTGTGGTTGCTGTTCCATCATTACCTGATGCGCAACGGCGAATTCGGCTTGACACCCAATCCGCTGGAACCCTGGTGGCTGCGCCTGCACGCTGCCTTCGCCTTCGCTGCAATCTGGCTGTTCGGCCTGCTCTGGGGCGTGCACATCACCCGCGGCTGGCCGCGCCAGCGACATCGCAATTCCGGTGCGCTGCTGGTCGCCTGCTTCGCCTGGCTGATCGTCACCGGTTATCTGCTCTACTACATCGGCAGCGATCAGGCCCGCAGCGTGGTGTCGCAACTGCACTGGATCCTCGGCGCCTTCGCGCCACTGGCACTACTGGCGCATCGCGTCGGCAGCTATCGTCGCCATCGCCGCCTGCGGCGGCATGCGCGGCATCATCCCGCACAGACACCGAGCGCGCCCAACGTCTGAGCGCTTGGGGAAAACCCCACCCGCTCTGGGTTGAATACCTGGGAGTTATGTTATATTTTATTTAATATTATTAATATAATTTAATAATATATAACAATGTTCTACCGCCAGACAGCAACAGCGGGTGACACGATTTTGGTTACATCTCCTCGTCCTTCGCCTGTAGTGCCGGCAATGCACGGCTGAGGATGGCGCGCACCTTGCGCATGCCGTCTTCAATCGACTGATGAATCTCGGCGTGAATGTCGCCGACGCCCATCATGCCCGCGCCCCAGTTCACCGAAACCGCCAGACAGGCGTAGTCGATATCCAGCTCACGCGCCAGCGCCGCTTCCGGCATGCCGGTCATGCCGACCATGTCGCAGCCGTCGCGCTTCAGGCGCCGGATCTCGGCGGCCGACTCCAGACGCGGCCCCTGGGTTACGCCCATCACGCCGGAATCGCCGATATCCAAACCCGCGGCCAATGCGCCGTGGATCAGTTCGCGACGGATGCGGCTGGAGTAAGGCTCGGTGAATTCGACATGCTTGAGTTCCGCGCCAGCACTGCCGTCGGAATAGGTGTGATCGCGGCCGTAGGTGTAGTCGATCAGATCGCCGGGAACGGCGATGCCACCGGGCGGCAGCCACGGCGCAATCGCGCCAACCGCGGCAATCGCCACCACTGACTGTACGCCCGCCTCGCGCAGCGCCCAGAGGTTGGCGCGATAGTTGATCGCATGCGGCGGCAGCGTGTGGCCGTCGCCGTGACGCGCGAGAAAAATCGCGCGCATGCCATACACCTTGCCTTCGAGCAGATCCGCCGACGGCTTGCCGTAAGGCGTGCGAATCTGCAGACGCTGTTCGATCTGGAAACCCGGCCAGGCATTCATGCCGGTGCCGCCGATGACTGCAACCGTGGTCATGATGCCTTCACCGCATAGATGGCGGGCAACTGCCGCCAGTAGCTCTTGTAGTCCATGCCACAGCCGAAGACGTAGCGATCTTCGACGGTGACGCCGACGAAATCCGCGTGCGCATTCCCGGCCTTGCGGTCGTGCAGCTTTTCGGCGAGCACCGCGACCTTGACGCTGGCGGCGCCCTGCTCGCGCAGCGCATGCACGATTGCGACGATGGTATGGCCCTCGTCGAGAATATCGTCGATCACCAGCACGTCGCGGCCATCCACATTGATCTGCGGATAGGCCTTCCACACCAGTCCGCCGCCGGTGGTCTCGCCGCGATAGCGCGTCGCATGCAGATAATCGAGCTGAAACTGGAATTTCAAACGCGTGGTGATCGCCGCGGTCGGGTGCAACCCGCCGATCATGACGCACAGCAGCAGCGGTCGGCGCCCGGCATACTCGACCGTAATTTCCCGCGCGAGCCGGTCATAGGCCGCCTGTATCGCGGCGGCATCGTGCAGGCAGTCGGCCGATTCGAGCACCGCTTGCGCTTCGCTGTAACGCTCCACCTCAGACCTCCCGCCGGTAAAGTTTCTGCAGGCGCTCGCTGAGCGCTTTTTTCGGCTTGATGTCCTTGAGCGCGGCGAGCAGCTCAAGCACGCCGGGCCGGTCGTTGCACACCGGCAGCATGTCGCAGCCGGCCTCGAGCGCAACACGCGCGCGCTGCTCCAGCGTACCCACGACCGCGGCGCCGCCCATGCTCAGATCGTCGCAGAAAATCACGCCAGAGAATTGCGCCTGCTTGCGCAGGATATCGCCGATCCAGATCTTCGACAGCGACGCCGGTATCGGATCGACCGCCGTATAACGCACATGCGCCATCATCAGCGACTCGATGCCGTCGCCGATCAGGGCGTCGAACGGCAACATGTCCTTGTGCAATTCCTCCAGCGCACGCCGATCCACCGGCAACTCGTGGTGCGAATCGGCGGTCACCGCGCCATGGCCGGGATAGTGTTTGCCGGTCGCGGCCATGCCGGCCTTGCCGAGTCCGCTGCGAAAGGCGCGCGCCAGCGCAATGATGATCTCGGGCTGCTCATCCAGCGCACGATCGCCGATGACAGTACTCACGCCGTAATCGCGGTCCAGCACCGGCGCAAAGCACAGGTCGATGCCAAAGGCGGCCAACTCCCGTCCGATGGTGTAACCCTGCATCTGCGCTTCCTCGCAGGCTTTTGCCGGGTCTTCGGCATGGAGCCTGCCGAGCGTCCGCATCGCCGGGATGCGCGAGAAGCCGACGCGGAACCGCTGCACACGGCCGCCCTCATGGTCGACCGCCAGCAGCAATCGCGGCGATTTTCGGATCGCGAGGATGTCATTGCACAGGGCGCGCAGCTGCTGCGCATCGCGGTAATTGCGCGTGAACAGGATCACGCCGCCGACCAGCGGATGCGCTAGCACTTCGCAGTCTTCCGCGGTCAGCTCCTGGCCGCCGACATCCACCATCAGCGGGCCGAGGTATTTCTTCTTGCTTGTCATGTTTTGGGTTGGCATCAAGCTCACCGGGACACGGCGCTTATTCGTGGATTTCAATTTCGGTGGCAACGGCAATCGTATCGAACAACTCGACGATGTCCCGATTGTCCATGCGCACGCAGCCCTTCGAGCCGGGCGCGCCGAGGGCAGTGATGTGCGGCGTGCCGTGCAGGTAGATGTAGCGGCGAAACGTATCGACGCAGCCCAGGCGGTTGCGGCCGGTTTCCAGCCCCGACAGCCAGAGGATGCGGGTCAGGATCCAGTCGCGCCGCGGAAATTTCGCGTGCAGTTCCGGGGTCCAGATTTCACCGGTCTGGCGACGCCCCACGAACACCGCGCCCGCGGGTGCGCCCGCGCCGATCTTGGCGCGCACCTTGTGACGTCCGCGCGGCGTGCAGCCGGAGCCATTGATTTCGCCGGCACCGTTGCCGCCGGTGGAAACCGGATATTCGCGCAGCACGCGTGCGCCTTCCAGCAGTCGCAGACGTTGTCGCGCGAGATCGAGATCAAGATGCATCGGGCCAGTGCCGGTAAGGGTGGAGCGCCAGGTGGTGATTGTAATAGCGACGGTCGTCCGTGACCTCTTTTCCGGCCCAATCGGGGCGCACAAAAATCTGGTCTATGGCGCCCAGTTCCACTTCGGCCACCACCAGCGGCGCGTTGTCGCCGTGGAATTCGTCGATTTCCCAGAGCAGGTCATCGATTTCAACATGGTGCCGCGTTTTCTCCAGACGACCGACGCAGAGTTTCAATATCTCCCGCGCGTCAGCAACCGGAATTTCATATTCATACTCGGCACGCGCAGCACCGATCACGGCGGCCTTGATATTGAGTCGCGCCTGATCGCCTTCGAGACGCACGCGCACCGAGGCATGCCCACCCTCCGCGGCCAGATAGCCCTGATGCATGGCGATGCTGCGGCTGACCTGGGCGCGCCAGCGATCGTCCTGCACCAGGAATTTCCGTTCGATCTCGATGGCCATCAGTCGCGCTCGAACATGGCCATGCTCTCGACGTGCGAGGTATGCGGGAACATGTCCATCACCCCGGCACGCAGCAGACGATATCCATACTCATTGACCAGTGCGCCGGCGTCGCGCGCCAGCGTGCCGGGATGGCAGGATACATAGACGATTTTCTTCGGGCGCCTGGCGGCGATCAACGGCAGGATTTCGCGCGCGCCGCTGCGCGGCGGGTCGAGCAGCATGGCGTCGTAATTGCCCTGCAGCCAAGGCGCCTGAGCATCCGGCTTGAACAGATCGGCGCACTCGAAGCGGATCTCCAATCCCAGGCGACTGGCGTTGTCGCGTGCACGCTGCACCAGTTGGGCGTCGCCTTCCACCGCCACCAGTTCGACGCCGCGGCCGGCCAGTGGCACCGAGAAATTGCCCAGGCCGCAGAACAGCTCCAGCACGCGCTGGCCTCTTTGTAGCGCCAGCCAGTCGAGCGCACGCTGCACGATCTGCTGACTGACCGCGCCGTTGATCTGGATGAAGTCGGTCGGCTGGAACTGCAGCATGTTCGCAGAGCCATCCGGTGAGTACCGCAGCACGCGCGCCGGCGGACTCAGCGGTGCGATCGTCTCCGGACCGCCGCTCTGCAGGTAAATTTCAAAATCCTGCTGCCGCGCAAACTGCTCGAGCGCGGCGATGTCGGCAGGCGATGGCGTCGCCAGCACACGCAGCACCAGTGCGACATGATCGGCGGCGGCCACTTCGATCTGCGGGATCTGCGCGCGGATGCTCAGCGACTCGATCAAACCCGCCAGTTCGCGCAGCTTCAGGCCGACGCGGCGGTCCAGCACCTGACAGGATTCGAGTACGGCGAGGTAGCGGCTCTCGCGCTCGCGAAAGCCCACCAGCGTGCCGCCCTTCTTGTCGACGTGCTTGACGCCCAGACGTGCACGACGGCGATAGTGCCAGGGATCAGCGGTAATTGGTGCAACGACTTCCAGCGGCTGCACTTTGCCGATGCGTGCGAACGCATCCAGCAACTGCTTCTGTTTGAATTCGATCTGCCGGTGCGGCGCCAGATGTTGCAGGCTGCACCCGCCGCAGGTGCCGAAATGCGCGCAGGCCGGCGTCACGCGATCCGGCGATGCCTGCACGATCTCCAGCAGATGACCTTCGTCGGCATCACGTGCGACACGCTGATAGCGATAGCGCACGGTTTCGCCCGGTAACGCATCGGCGATGAACGTGGCCTTGCCGTTCACGCGCGCAAAGCCGCGGCCGTCTTCGGCGAGGTCAACGATATCGGCAGTGAATTCTCCGGCCGGAACCGGCTTGCGGCGCGTACGGCTCATGCCGGGAAGATGCCGGTCGAGATATAGCGATCGCCACGATCGCAGACGATCGACACCAGCGTGGCGTTCTCCACCTCGCGACAGATCTGCAACGCCGCCCACAGCGCACCGCCGGACGACGGCCCGCAAAACACACCCTCGCATTCGGCGAGACGGTGCATGGTGTCTTCGGCGTTTTTCGCGGTAACTTCGATGATGCGATCGACCCGCGAGCGGTCGAAGATTTTCGGCAGATATTCCTCCGGCCATTTGCGGATGCCGGGAATGCTCGACTCGCCGTCCGGCTGCACGCCGACGATCTGCACCGCCCGGCTCTGCTCCTTGAGATAGCGCGAGGTGCCCATGATGGTGCCGGTGGTGCCCATGCTGGAGACAAAGTGCGTGATCGCGCCCTGCGTGCCCTGCCAGATTTCCGGGCCGGTACCTTCGTAGTGCGCACGCGGATTGTCGGGATTGCCGAACTGATCGAGCACGTGACCCTTGCCGTCGCGTTGCATCTGCTGCGCCAGGTCGCGCGCGCCCTCGATGCTCTGCTCCTTGGTTACCAGAATGATTTCGGCGCCGTAGGCTTTCATCGAGGCGCGGCGCTCGGCCGACATGTGCTCGGGCATGACCAGCACCATGCGATAGCCCATCATCGCCGCCGCCATCGCCAGCGCGATGCCGGTATTGCCGCTGGTGGCTTCGATCAGGGTGTCGCCGGGCTTGATCTGGCCGCGCTCCTCGGCGCGCCGGATCATCGAATACGCCGGACGATCCTTGACCGAGCCAGCGGGATTATTGCCTTCGAGCTTGACCAGCAGCGTGTTGTTGCCGATGCCGGGCAGGCGGGTCAGTTTGACCAGCGGAGTGTTGCCGATGAAATCCGGCAGAGTCGAATAGTTCATGCTGCGATTTTACCTGACGCGCCGATGCCGTAGCGCTGCGCGCAGTGACTCTGCGTCCCGCCGATGCGGCATGCGGCCGGCAAAATGCGCCACCCGCTGTGCCTTGCCGGTCGATATTTTATGTTATATTTTATTTATATAAATTAATAAAATTATATAAATAATAACAACATTCAAGTGCAAAACGGCAACAGCGGGTGGCCGCAAGGACCTATGGCGAAGCAATTGCCGTAGTCAGATCGCTGTCGGGCAACACCGGCAGCAGGATGCGCGACGGCGTCGCGCCGCCGACCGACACCAGATCGATCAACCCCGGTTGCGGCAGCATGAAGGCCGAGGTGCCCACCAGCGTCAGGCGCAGCCGGTGACCCGCGGCGAAATGATTGCCGATCGGCCAGAACTCGACGTGGTACTCGCGCGTCTGCCCCGGCAGCGCATCGCTGCGCGCACTGTAATCGGCATACGGTTGCACGACATCGCCATCTGCATCGATCACCGAGCGCGCGCGGTCGATCTGCGGAAAACTGCTGCGCAGGCGGCCGACGCCGACCGCGTTGGCGGTGCCGTCGGGCGCGACATCGGACACCACCGCGTAGATGTCGGCCTCGGGCAGGACGGAAGCAAAATACAGGTCGAGACTACCCTGCCCGGCCACATTCACCGGCCGCGAGAACGGCGGCGTGGTATAGGTCAGCGATACCGCCTCGGTGAGTTGCATCTGCGTCAGGATCGGCACCGTGTCGAACAGGGTGTTGACGCTGTAAGGGCCGAAGGCCATCGCGCCCAGCGTCGACGCCGAATCCGGGTCGGTGGCGGTGGGTACCGAGATCAACGCCGGGTAGACCTGCACGGCGGACGCCGACGGCGCGGCGCTGGACAGCGTGCCGTCGTTGATCGACTGCGCGCTGCCGGATTTCGCCGAATCGAGGAACAGGCTCTGCCAGCGCGTGCCCGGCACCGGGTAATCGCTGGCGTTGATGCGCGTCAGATCGCCCTTCATCAGCGCATTGCGACTGCCGTTGCCCAGCATCAGCTGCACCGCCGGATCGCGGTCCACACCATTATCGGCACCCAGCAGATAGTGATCGAACCAGCGCTGGTACTGCGGGAACGGCCCCGGCGTGCCGGCGGGAAAGCCATCGTGCGCACCGAAGGTGATCAGGTGAACCTGCACGCCCAAGGATCGCAGCAGCTTGAAACTCTCGAACGGCCCGCGCGGTTCCGGGTCGTAGAAGCTGGTGTCGGCCAGCACTGGAAAAGTATTCGGCCCGGCCGGATCGCGACGCTCGGTGCGCTCCGTCCAGTAGGCATCCTCGGTGGTGTGCGAGAGGATATCCGCGAACAATCCGAGCAGCCCGACACCGCTCTGCAACTGGGAAACCGGCAAACTGCCCGAAGCCGCGGTACCAAAGGAGTCCGCCATCAGCGGCACACCGACGCCGAAGGCCACGATCGCCGCAGGCCCGAGATTGAACATGCCACCGGGGTACAGCAGATCGCGGTACAGATCGTCGGAACCCGCCATCAGCGACGCCGCATCGACACAGTCCAACGGCAGGTGCAGCGAGTTGTAGATCGCGATCGCACTGGCGGAGAAGCCATAGAGGCCGATGTGGCCGTTGCTCCACGGTTGTTTGCAGGCCCAGGCCAGGAACTCGGAGACATCGCGCTGATCGTTCGGCCCGACCGCGCCCCAGACGCCGCCACTCAGACCGGTGCCACGGGCGTTGACTTCGATGTAGTTGTAGGCCGGGCCGAAAATCTGGCCGACCGAAGCCTGGAACGAGGTCGGCGCATAGGGGCTGAACTCGACGATCAGCGGCCGTGCCGGAAAATCCGCGGCGCCCTCCGCTTTTACGCCGCTGATGTAGGCACGCAACGCCACGTTGTCGCTGGTCTGGAACGTCAGCGGCTGGGTCTGCATCGCGGCACTATTGGTCGCGGGTGGTGTTGAGTTCGCCCCCTCCCCGGCGACTGCGCCTTGCGAAACGGCCTGGCTGCCCTGCCCGCAGGCAGACAGCGCAACGCAGAGCATCAACAGGATCAAATGACGATGCGACATATCGAAGTCCCCGATACTTGGTGATTACCGGCGCTTGGCGGCCTGACGATGAATCACGGCATAGAGCCGATTGTTGAGCAGCCGCATGACCAGTTCGTAGGGCCAGGCGAACTTGCGCTGGAACCAGTAGCCGACGCGGATATCCGGCGAGGTGAACACCATGTAGCGATTGGCCTTGATGCCACTGATGATGGCGGCGGCGGCTTTTGCCGGCGTAACCGCGCGCTTCTGGAAATGTCGCCGCAGCGCAACGACTTCGGGATCGTTGACGTTCACGCCCTGGATTTCGACCGTGTTGACCAATCCGGTATCGACGCCGCCGGGGCACACCAGGCTCACGCCGATGCCATGGCGCCGCAGATCGAAACGCAGCACCTCGGAGATGCCGCGCAGGCCAAACTTGCTGGCGCTGTAGGCGGCGTGCATCGGCAGGCCGAACAGGCCCGCCGCCGAAGACACGTTCACCAGATGACCGCCTTTGCCGGCTTCGATCATCGCCGGCAGGAACGCTTCCATCACATGCACCGGCCCCATCAGATTGACGTCGATGGTTTTCTTCCACTGACGGTGTTCGAGCTTGTCGACCTCGCCCCAGACCGCGATGCCGGCGACGTTCATCAGGATATCGAGGCTGCCGGACTGCGCATGAATCTCGTCGGCAAATTTCTTCACGGCGGTGTAATCGGCGATGTCCATAGCCTTGCAGGCACCGACCATGCCGCCGTCCTCGCGAATCTGTGCGGCAACGGCGTCCAGCGCCGCGGCATTGATGTCGGTCAGGAATAATTCGGCGCCTTCCCGGGCTGCGGCAATCGCCACCGCTTTGCCGATGCCGCTGGCCGCGCCGGTGACCAGGCATTTCTTGTCTTTCAGATGAGTGATCCGCATATGGCTCCTCACAACGCTCGTCCGGTATTCATGATTTCCCCGCTGCCTGATGCTACCCCCCGGGTCACGTGGGATATAGCTCCGGGGCAGCCAGATGCGGTATCAAAAAATGCCAGATGCCTTGATTCTGGCGACTTTCGTGACAAGATTAGCCCAGAACCTCTGGCCTCCGATCGTATCGACCCCCATGACGGCGACGCCCAAAACCCCGACACTGGGATGGATCTCCGCACGGCATTTGCAGCACTTCGTCGCCCGCGGCGAAGCGGCCGGTTTGCAGATGGACCAGCTGATGGGTGCCGCCGGTCTGGCGCGGTCGAAGCTGACCGATGCCGACGGCGCCATCCCGATTGCCGCAGTCGAAACCATGCTCACCGCGGTATCCACGCGCTACGCCGATCCGCTGATTGGCCTGCACATGGCCAGCGACATCCAGCCGGCGACGTTTGGCGCATTTGGCTACATCTCGCAGGCGTGCAACAGCTTTGCCGACGTGCTCGAAGTAGCGACGCGCTACAACGGCCTGCTCAGCAATATCGGCAAGACCTCGATTGTGCCGGTGCCCGGCGGCGTGCAACTGTGTTGGGAATGTCTGGCCGGCGGCGAGGTGCTGCGCCGGCAGGCGACCGAATACGTACTGGGCGCCCTGGTGGTCCTCGCCCGCGCGCTGCTGGCCGGTCACCGGGATTTTCTGCAGGCCGTGCATTTTGCCCACGCCCGTCCGGTCGGCCCGGACAAGGCGCGGGAATATTCTTCCTTTTTCCAGTGCCCGGTTTATTTCGAGAAACCGGTTTCAGCGCTGATGATTCCGACGCACACGCTGAAAATAAAAATGCGCCACGGCGATGCCTTCATCAAACAGGCGTTGGAACAGCATGCGCGAACCATGCTCAAACAGCGTCAGCACGCCACTTCACTGCCCGACGAGGTGGCGCAACTGATTCGCGTGATGATCATGGATGGCGCGCCGGGCAAGGACACCATCGCGGAACAATTGGGCATCAGCAGCCGCAGCCTGCACCGAAAATTGCAGGAAGCCGGCAGCAGCTACCGCCAGATCCTCGATCAGGTGCGGCTGGAACTGGCGCGCAGCCGTCTGGCCGAGGGCGTCGATTCGATCCGGCAGATCTCGGAGCTGCTGGGTTTCAGTTCGCATCAGGCGTTTCTGCGCTGGTTTAAACAGGCTGCCGGCCAGACGCCCGGCGACTATCGAAAACACCTATAGGAGCAACCCTCGCATGAACCATGATTTACTCGAACCCGAAGGCGGCTGGCTGACCCTGCCGCAGGCGCGCATGACCGCCCCCAAACCGGCTGAACGCGGCGCCGTCTTCCGCGCGCTGTCGCTGGCCTCGCGACGCTTCGGCAAAAAGGAAATACCGGATATTTTTCCCGTGTTCCATATCAATCCGCGCTTGTTCTGGGGCTGGCTGTTCTTCGCCTCGCGGCTGATGCCCTACGGCAGGCTGCCGGCCAAGGATCGCGAAAAAATCATCCTGCGCACCGCGTGGCTGTGCCGCAGCCGTTATGAATGGGGGCAGCACGTCGACATCGCGCTGTCGGTGGGCGTCAGCGACGAGGAGATTCTGCGGCTGTCGCGCGGCCCGCAGGCCTGTGCCGACGCACACGAACGCGCCCTGCTGCTGGCCTGCGACGAATTGGTCCGCGACAAAAGCATCTCGGACACCACCTGGGAAATGCTGGCGCAACAGCACAACCCGAAACGCCTGATCGAGATCACGATCCTGATCGGCCATTACGTCATGGTGGCCGGATTCCTCAACAGCACCGGCATCCTGTTGGAGCCGCCGGCGGAAGAAACGCTGGAAAAATTTCATGAACGCATTCGCGCGCAGATCAATCGCCGCACATGAGTTCCGTCAGGATTTCTCCAGTACCACCATGGCACAAATCAGACCGCCCTCGTCGCTCAGCGAGACATGGCTGCCGGTAATACCGAGTTCGGATAGACGCTGCTGCAACTGCGGGCTGAAGGTCAGCACCGGCTTGCCGCTGAGCTCGTGGATCGAGCCGACATCGCGATAACCGACCCCGCGGAAACCGGTGCCCAGCGCCTTGACGCAGGCTTCCTTGGCGGCAAATGCCATGGTCAGGAAACGCACCGGATTTTTGGTCGAGGCGAATTCGGCGCGCTCCGCCGCGCACAGGATTTTCTCCGGCAGCCGCTCGCCGTGACGCTGCCAGATTTTCTCGATCCGCGACTGCCGCAGGATGTCCACGCCGATACCGTAAATCATGCGCCACGGGCCACGGTCATAGCGCGCCGCATTTCGGCCACCGCGGCCGGCAAGCCGACGAACAGCGCGCGGGCGATGATGCTGTGGCCGATGTTGAGTTCGGTGATTTCAGGAATTGCGGCAATCGGACCGACATTCTCCAGCGTCAAGCCATGTCCCGCGTGAACCTCCAGACCCGTGCGATGCGCCGCCTGCGCGTAGCGGCGGATGCGCTTGAGTTCGGTACTGCGTACGGCGCCGCGACTGTCGGCATAACGGCCGGTATGGATTTCGAGATGCGGCGCGCGTGTGGCAACGACCGCATCGAGCTGCCGTAAATCAGGGTCCACGAACAGCGCCACGGCGATGCCGGCGCGCGCCAATTTCAGGCAGGTCGCGGTCACTGTCGCCTGCTGACCGGCAACATCGAGACCGCCTTCGGTGGTGACTTCCTCGCGACGCTCCGGCACCAGGCAGGCGTAACGCGGCTTGTTGCGGCAGGCAAATGCGACGATCCCGCGATCCACCGCCATCTCGAGATTGACCGGCACCGAGCCTGCCTTCAGTAAGCGGCTGACGTCGCGATCCTGGATATGCCGGCGGTCTTCGCGCAGATGCACGGTGATGCTGTCGGCACCGGCACTGGCCGCCAGCAGAGCGGCCTCGACCGGATCTGGATACGCCGTGCCACGCGCCTGGCGCACGGTAGCAACGTGGTCGACATTGACGCCCAGCCGTATGGTTTCAGTCATGCTGCAAATGCTCCTGCTCATCGGGACGCTTCACCGGCGCAAGCCGGCCGCGCAATTCTCGCAGAAGTTTAGGCGTTTCCAGGATTTTTCCCGCCAGTTGCACCTCGAGCGCCTGACGCAGCAGATGCCGGGCATCGGCCAAAGCGACGGGGCCCTCCAGTTTTTCTTCGGCCAGCGAAATCAGGCTGGCACCGGCATACCCGCCGCGGTCGACCGGATGAATCCCGCGCTCGGGATCGTAGCGGTAACGCAGGCCAGGCTCCAGGTCGTCTGGAAAATGCAGTCCGTAACCGAGCTCCGCCAGCAGATGCAGTTCAAAAATCCGCAGGGCCGCTTCGGCGTTGTGACCCGACAGTCGCGACAATGCCTCGGCATAGACATCGTACAAGGCCGGATGCGGATCATGCCGTTGCAACAGCTTGAGCAGCAGTTCATTGACATACCAGCCGTAAAACACACGCTCACCACGCAGCGGCAACGCCGGCCCGGCGGGCTCCACCGCATGCAGGCTGCCGAGATCGCCGCCGCTGCTCCAGCTCAGCAGCAAGGGTTGCAGCGGCTGCAACAGTGCGCGGGTTTTCGAGCGCGGCCCGCGGCTGCCGCGCGCGATCAGACCGACGCGGCCCTGTCCGGGCGTGAACGCTTCAATCAGCAGACTGGTATCGCGATAGGCGCGGGCGCTGAGGAGATAGCCCGGTTCCAACTGGATGCGCGCCCGCGACATCGCTATTCGTGGGTCAACCCAAAGCGCTTGAGAGCCTGCATGTCGTCGCTCCAGTTCTCACGCACGCTGCACCAGAGCTTGAGGAAAATTTTGCGGCCCAGCGATTTTTCCAGCTCACGCCGGGCACTGGTGCCCACCGCCTTCAGAGTGATGCCTTCCTTGCCGATGACGATGGCTTTCTGGCTGTCGCGCTCGACCATGATCACGGCCTCGACGCGGTCGAGATTGCCTTCGCGTTCGTATTTCTGCACCTGCACGGTCAAGGCGTAGGGTAGTTCCTGATGCAGGATGCGAATCAGTTTCTCGCGGATCACTTCGGCGACCGTGAAGCCGAGGTCATGCCCCACGACCATGTCGTCGGGATACAGCGGGTCGCCCTCGGGCATGCGGCCGACCAGCTCCCGGATCAAGCCCTCGAGATTCGACTTGCGCAAGGCCGAGAGCGGCACCACAAAAGCGAAATCGCGACGTGCACCGAGTTTCTGCAACTCGGGAAACAGGCGCTCCTTGTCGGCGACCTTGTCCACCTTGTTGAGCACGACGCCGACCGGCGTCGTGGTGTTCTTCAGGCGCGTCAGCACCGCTTCGTCCTCATCGGTCCAGCGGCCGGTTTCGACCACGAACAGGATCAGATCGACATCGCGCAGCGCGCTGGCGGCGGTTTCGTTCATGGCGCGGTTCAGCGCCTTTTTCTGGATGCGATGCAGGCCCGGCGTATCGACGAATACCACCTGTCCGCCCTCGTGGTGCAGCACACCCTGGATGCGGTGGCGCGTGGTCTGCGGTTTGTGCGAGACGATGCTGACCTTCTGCCCGACCAGGGCGTTGACCAGGGAAGATTTGCCGACATTGGGCCGACCGATCACCGCGACGATACCACTACGCATGATGTGATCCTCCGCGCGGAGCAGGCCCAATATCGGCAAAAAGCCGGGTCAGTTGGTGCGGACGCGCTACGTCCGCCTGGGGCCGGCCAATCACCGCAACGATGGCGCTATGCATGGGAATTTCCGGTGAGCCGGCCCAGCAACTGCTCGGCCGCGCGTTGTTCGGCCTGACGGCGGCTGGCGCCGCTGGCATCGGTGGTTTCATCGCCGTCGGCCAGTTGGCACCGGACCGCAAAAATCCGGCGATGCGGCGGACCCTGTTCGGATAACACTTCATAGACCGGCAGTGGCCGCGACTGCTTCTGCAGCCATTCCTGCAAGCGCGTCTTGGGATCCTTGAGGGTTTCGGGGTCCGGCAAATCCGTCAGTTGGGAAGCATAGAGTTTCAGACAGACCGTCTGCGCGACGGCGTACCCAGCATCGAGAAACACGGCGCCGACCAAGGCCTCCAGCGCGTCGGCGAGTATCGAGTCGCGACGATATCCGCCGCTCTTGAGCTCACTCTCGCCCAGCTTCAGCAAATCGCCGAGATCGAGCTCGCGGGCGATACGCGCCAGCGATTCTTCACGCACCAGACTCGCGCGCAGACGCGACAGTCCGCCCTCTTCCGCCTTGGGACAGGATTCATACAACGCTGCGGCGACCACAAAGTTGATCAGGCCGTCGCCCAAAAACTCCAGGCGTTCGTTGTTGACGTGATGCTGACTGCGATGCGTCAGCGCCTGCTCCAGCAGCTTCGGATCACGGAACGTGTATCCAATCTGCCGTGACAGGCGTTGATACCGCTCACTCAACCGACACCCCGGTGATGGGTACATCCTCAGAGAAATCGATTACGACGAAGATGTTGTAGAACAAATGCCCACGTGCTTCGTAGTCATAATGAAGAAACATGCCTTTTTCATTGCGCTTGACGACAACATCTCGCGGCGTCAAATCATTATTCATGTAATCCACGTCCCAATAATGCTGCAATTCAACCCGTATTTGCGATGGAGAACTGGCCTTGCCGCTTGAGGCAACCGCGTGCACCGCACGGGTCACATTCATCTGGTTCAAATACATCGGCAGAACTGTCATCGTCGTCATGGCGATAAATGCGATTGCGCCACAAAGAATCAAAAATCCGAACCAGCCCATTCCCAGCTGCTTATGTCGTGAATTCATGATGCTCTCCTCGTGATAGGGTCAAGACCTGCTTACTTTATACG
>JBOICJ010000187.1:0-13101 GCA_050740035.1 Stenotrophobium sp.
GTTTGGGGTTGGCGCGAATCTGCCCGTATACGGTATTGGAGGGTTATGAGGCATCGCGCGCTTTGTTTTTTTTATGTGAATATAATATTATTAAATAGCAAATGAGAACGTCATCCGACTGCAGGCCCCGGAGTCGCAAAATACGTGAGAAATGAGCGGTAAGTCACGTCATGATTTGAAGATTCATTTTACGCTCAGGCATGTCGTGCGTGATGCAAGCAGGATAAGGAAAGTGATCAGCGCTCTGTTGCGCAAGTATCTCTGGAGAGTGATACGTCGATGACCTTGCGGGCCCTGTTGTTTGATGTGGATGGCACCATCGCCGATACCGAGGCTTTGGGTCATCGACCCGCTTATAACCGGGCATTCAGGGAGTTGGGCCTGTCGTTTCGCTGGGGGCCCAAGTTGTATCGCAAATTGCTCCAGCAGCCGGGCGGGCGCGAACGGCTGAAATACTATTTCCAGCATTATCGTCCGGCCTTGGGCGAGCACGAGCCGGAGGCCACGGCAAATCTGGATGCATGGGTCGGGCGCGTCCACGAACTCAAGTCGCGCTATTTCAGACGCTATATGCGTCACGGCCGGATACCTCTGCGGCCCGGTGTCGCGAGATTGATGCGCGAAGCCCGCGAGGCCGGTCTGAAGCTTGCAATCGTGACCAATGCCAGCCGTAAAACCCTGGAGCCTGTGCTGAAATACAGTCTCGGGCCGGAAATGCTGGCCGAGATTGCCGTGATTGCCAGCGGCGAAGAAGTCAAAAACAAGAAGCCGGCATCAGATATTTATGATCTGGCCTTGCAGCGGCTTGCGCTGAGGCCATCGGAATGTGTGGCGTTGGAAGATTCGGAGATGGGTCTTCGTGCGGCAAGTGCGGCCGGGATCGCGGCCGTAGTCACCGTGAACTCCGATACGCTGACGCAAAATTTTTCCGAGGCCGCGTTGGTCGTTGGCAGCCTTGGGGAGCCTGCGGTGCCAACGCGTGTGATTAAAGGCAAATTGATGGGCCAGAGCTGGGTGACCATTGATACTCTGAGACCGCTTTGTGGGCCGCATGAGGAAATGATTTCCAAGACGCGTGTCGCCTGAACTTCCTCGCTATACTGCTCCGAAACATTTTCCGGGGGTGTATGGTGAGACGCTGGAACGGGTGGGGCGATGACGCCGACAACTACACATTAACGGCGGATGCACTGCGGTTTTTGCAAGAGCGCATCGGTACGACCACGCCACCGAAAGATGCAAGCCGGGAACAAGCCTTGGCGACGGTGCCGGCCTCGCGACTGAAGAGTGCGGATCTGTTTGACGGCACTCCAGCGGTAAGACTGGACCATGCGCGCGGGCAAAGCTTTCCCGACTGGATCGCGATGCGGGCAGGTCGCATGGGGCCTTACGCCGATGGCGTGGCATTGCCATCGACCCATGATGAAGTCGCTCAGGCACTGGAGCAGGCCAGGAAAATTGGCGCGATCGTCATCCCCTACGGCGGTGGAACCAGTGTCGTAGGGCATCTCAACGTCCCCGAATCGGACCGGCCTGTGGTGAACATCTCTCTCGAGAGAATGAATCGGCTGATGGCGGTCGACGATACCGCCATGCTTGCGATACTGGGAGCCGGCACTCCGGGGCCTCAAGTCGAAGCGCAGTTGCGCAAACATGGCTACGTCCTGGGTCATTTCCCGCAGTCGTATGAATATTCCACGCTGGGCGGCTGGGTGGTGACGCGCTCGTCCGGCCAGCAGTCCTATCGCTATGGCCGCATCGAAAACCTGTTTCACTCCGGGCGCATGGTGACGCCACGGGGCGATCTGGTCGTGGGCCATGTTCCGGCGTCTTCGGCGGGACCGGATCTGCGTGAATCCGTCATGGGGTCTGAAGGGCGTTTTGGTCTGCTGACCGAGGTCACGGCACGGATACGTCGCTTGCCCGAGCGCGATGATTTTCACGCGGTATTTTTCCAGAGCTGGGACGCCGGCGTCGAAGCCGTTAGGGCCTTGGTGCAGGCGGATGTGCCCTTGTCCATGCTGCGGCTGTCTAATGAGATCGAAACCGAAACGCAGCTGGCGCTGGTCTCCGGACATCGCACGGCGCTGGTCTGGCTGCAACGCTATCTGGGTCTGCGCGGAATGAGTACAGGGCAGTGCATGCTGATGGTGGGCGTCACCGGCAGCGAGGCCGAGTGCGGAGTTGCAAAACGTCGCATGCTGGACGTGATTGCTCGATACCGCGGCGTGCACGTGGGCCGCATGATGGGCAAAGCCTGGGCCAAGAATCGATTCCGTGGACCATACCTGCGCAATAGCTTGTGGGAGCAGGGCTACGCGGCCGATACGGTGGAGACCTGTATCAATTGGCCGAACGTGACCGTAGCCATGCGTGCGATCGAGCGTGCGGCGCGCGCGGTGCTCGAGAAGGAAAACGAACGGATTCATGCGTTCACTCACCTCTCGCATGTCTACCGGCAGGGGTGCAGCATCTACTCGACGTTTGTATATCGTTCAGCGGGTTCGTACGAAGCCGATCTCGAACGTTGGCGGCGTCTCAAGACAAAACTATCCGAGACGATTGTCGAGCAGGGTGGCACCATCAGCCATCAGCATGGCGTGGGCACGGATCATGCGCCGTATCTGCCCGCTGAAAAAGGCGTGCTGGGAATGGATTTGATCCGCGCGATGGCGCGTGAGTTCGATCCCCAAGGCATGATGAATCCCGGAAAATTATTCTTATAAAAATTTCAGAGCCGTGAAAATCCATGAGCCGGATTGAACTTGCAAGCTTGCCCGAGCGATTCGATGCCATCGTGATCGGGGGCGGAATTACCGGGGCGGGCATCCTGCGCGAAGCCATGCGCACTGGCGCGCGCGTATTGCTGGTCGAGAAAAATGATTTCGCGTCGGGAACTTCGTCGGCATCGTCCAAGCTGGTTCACGGCGGTTTGCGCTATCTCAAGAATGGACAGTGGCGGCTGACCCTCGAGTCGGTGCGCGAACGGCAACGCTTGATGACGGAGGCGCCGGGGTTGGTGGAGGCGCAGCCCTTCCTGATGCCGATTTATCGTGGAAGAAAGCCGTCAAAGACCACCATGCGACTCGGGCTCTGGCTCTATGACCGCATGGCCGGAGTCAGCGCCTCCCGATGGTTGTCGAAGGACGCGCTGCAAAAAATTCAGCCGCACCTGAGATCCGCCGATCTTCAGGGTGCAATGAGTTATCAGGACGCACGCACCGACGATGCAAGACTGGTACTGCGGCTGATCCTGGAGGCCGTTGCCGAGGGGGGAATCGCGCTCAATTACGTTGCTGCCAGGATTCTCTCCAGCAATGGTCGTGTCATCGGCGTGCAGCTGGATGATGCGGTCTCGGGACAGTCGCGTGAGGTGCATGCCGATGTGGTGATTAATGCGGGTGGAGCATGGGCGGACAGGATTGCAGATGCGCCCGGTAGTCCGCGTCTGCGGCCGTTACGCGGCAGTCACATGGTCTTCACTGCAAAACGTTTTCCCTTGGCGCAAGCGGTTTCATGGCTGCACCCGCGGGATGACCGGCCGATCTTTGCCTACCCGTGGGAAGGGGCCGTGATTTATGGCACCACCGATCTGGATCATGACGCCTCGCTGGATGAGCCCTCAATCACCAGTGGCGAGTCCGCCTATCTGATGGAAGGACTGGAATACCAGTTCCCGGAGATGAAATTCACGCGCGAAGACGTCATTGCCACGTATTCCGGTGTGCGCCCGGTGGTTGATGGCGGCAAGGACGATCCCTCTGCGGAGTCGCGCGAGTCTGCGATGTGGAGCAGTCACGGGCTGGTCAATATCACCGGCGGCAAACTCACCACGTTTCGTGTGACGGCCCGGCAGGTGTTGCAGGAAGCTGCGAAGCAAATGGCGAAGTTGCGACCTGCCGCAGAAGGGCCGGTTTTCGGCGCTGCGAGCGATTCGGGCGATCGCAGGCTCAACGGCCGATTGGGTGCGCAGGCTGCGGCGGCGTTACGCAAGGGCGCGAAGTCCGATGAACTCAAGACCATCCAGCACACGCCCTATTGCTGGGCCGAATTACGCTGGGCCGCACGCCATGAGCAGGTGGTACATCTCGATGATCTGCTGATGCGGCGGACACGCATTGGCTTGGTCATGGCCGGCGGCGGTCGTGAGATTCTGCCGCGGGTCAATGAGATTTGCCGCGAGGAACTGGGGTGGGATGATGCGCGTTGGGCGATTGAAGAAGCGCGCTATCTCGATCGCTGGCAGCGTCTGCACGCGCCATATCCAGCATGAAACCGATACGCCTGCTGGCCATCGATGTCGGCACGCAGAGTGCGCGCGCCATCGTGTTCGATGCGCAGGGGCGCCTGTTGGTCAAGGCGCAGACTGTGATCGAGCCGGTCTATCAATCGCCGCATCCGGGTTGGGCCGAACAGAATCCCGAGGTTTACTGGAAGGCGGTGGTTGCCAGTTGCGAGTCTCTCTGGGCGCAGAATGTTGTGCGGCCCGATGAAATCGGTGGACTGACGCTGACGACTCAGCGCGACACGATGATCTGTGTCGATGCCGCGGGCAAGGTTCTGCGTCCGGCGATCGTCTGGCTCGACCAGCGGCGTTGCGAGGCGCCGCCGGATCTGGGCGCATTGTGGAACGCCGCATTCCGCCTGGCAGGTGCAACGCAGTTGGTGAAGCACATGCAGGCCGAGGCCGAGGCCAACTGGCTGGCCCAGCATGAACCGCAGCTTTGGCAATCCACCGACAAATTCCTGTTTCTGTCGGGCTGGCTGACGCAGCGGCTGATCGATGAATATGTGGACTCGACCGGATGCCAGGTGGGTTATGTGCCGTTTGACTACAAGCGGCTGGCTTGGGCGTCACCGCGCGACTTCAAATGGAAGGCGCTGGCCATCAGACCGCAACAGCTCCCCAGGCTGGTGCCGCCCGGATATGAACTGGGCAAGCTTTCAGCGTCGCCGATCGCGGGTCAACTGGGATTGCCCGCCGGCATCCCGGTGATCGCGGCGGCGGCAGACAAGGCCTGCGAGGTGCTGGGTTGCGGCGTTCTGGAGCCACAGGTCGCGCAGCTATCGTTTGGCACGACCGCCACGATCAATACGACGCAGTCGCGTTACGTTGAAGTGCAGCGTCTGCTGCCTGCCTATCCCGCGGCCGTACCTGGCGCCTACAACACCGAGATTCAGATTTTTCGCGGCTTCTGGATGGTGAGCTGGTTCAAGCGTGAATTCGCGCATCGTGAGCAAACGTTGGCCCAAGAAATGGGTGTAGCGGTTGAATCCCTGTTTGATGACCTGATCAAACAGGTTCCGGCGGGTTCCATGGGCCTGACCTTGCAGCCTTACTGGTCGCCGGGTGTCCGCAATCCCGGCCCCGAAGCCAAGGGTGCGATCATCGGGTTTGGCGACGTGCATACCCGTGCGCATCTGTATCGCGCGATCATCGAAGGACTGGTTTACAGCCTGCGTGCCGGCCGCGAGCAGATCGAGCGTCGCACCGGGGAAAAAATCCGTCGCGTGGTGGTGGCGGGTGGCGGCTCACAAAGCGATCAGGCCATGCAGATCACCGCCGACGTTTTCGGGCTGACGATCGAGCGGCCCGAGATCTACGAAACTTCCGCCCTGGGCGCTGCGATCAATCTGGCGGTGGGTTTGGGCGTACACCCGGATTATCAAACGGCGATTCAGGCGATGACGCGGATCGGCTCGCGCTTTGAACCCCAGGCGGAGGCTCAGAAAATTTACGATGCGCTGTACCGTGAGGTTTATCAGCCGCTGTACCCTCGGCTTAAACCGCTCTACAAGAAAATCCGCAGCATTACCGGATACCCTGCCTGATAGCGGTGCTATATCGAACTGATATAAACAATTCATTTCACTTTAACGACTGCGGGCGTACTCTGAATCCAACCGCTCAATGCGGTTCGCTGATATTCATCGAAAATACAAGGAGAACAGACCATGGCACTTAAAGGTTCCAAGACGGAAGAAAATCTGAAAGCCGCTTTCGGCGGCGAATCGATGGCGAATCGGCGCTATCTGTACTTTGCGCAGAAGGCCGATGTTGAAGGGTATAACGACGTGTCGGCGGTGTTCCGCTCCACGGCGGAAGGCGAGACCGGCCACGCGCACGGTCATCTCGAATATCTGGAGCAATGCGGCGACCCGGCCACAGGGCTGCCGTTCGGCGATACCAAGAGCAATCTGAAGACGGCGATTGCCGGCGAAACCCACGAGTACACCGACATGTACCCCGGCATGGCCAAGGTGGCCCGCGCGGAAAAGCACGACGAAATCGCCGATTGGTTCGAGACCCTGGCCAAGGCCGAGCGCTCGCATGCCAATCGTTTCACCAAAGCGTTGAACGATCTCGGCTGAGCATTCCCGACCAGGCAACGCCGCAGGATTTGCGGCGTTGTCGTTTTGGAGATCCCGTCATGAGCGAATCGGCACCCAAGGGCGGTGAAGGCGGGTTGCACGCACCGACACGTCATCCGCTGGGCTGGCAACAGCCCGAGTTCTACGACGAGTCGCTGCTGCTGCAGGAACTGGAGCGGGTCTATCACATCTGTCACGGCTGCCGCCGATGCGTGAGTCTGTGTCACGCGTTCCCGGTGCTGTTCGACCTGGTGGATGAATCGCCGACGATGGAAGTGGACGGCATCGCCAAGTCCGACTACATGAAAGTCGTGGATCAGTGTTATCTCTGCGACTTGTGTTACCAGACCAAGTGTCCGTATGTGCCGCCGCATGAGTGGAACGTGGATTTCCCTCATCTGATGCTGCGGGCCAAGGCGGTGCAGTTCAAGAAGGGCGAAGTGCCGGCAAGCCGCAAGCTGCTGACCAATACCACTAGCGTCGGCAAACTCGCCAGCATTCCGGTCGTGACCGAGACGGTCAATGCCGCCAATCGCAGTCCGCTCATGCGCAAGCTGCTGGACAAGACGCTGGGGGTGCATCCGCAGGCCCATATCCCGGTTTATCACAGCAAGACCGCCCGCAAACTTGTGCGGCCCGCTGCCGCGCCCATGCCGGTTGCCGCCGGCCCGACGCGCGGGCGGGTGGCCGTATTCGTCACCTGCTACGGCAACTACAACATGCCGCAGGCGGTGGATGATCTGGTGACCGTGCTCAGGCACAACCACATCGAGGTCAAGCTGATCGAGCAGGAGCAATGTTGCGGCATGCCCAAGCTGGAGCTGGGCGATCTGGACTCGGTCAGGCAGTACAAGGAATTCAACCTGCCGCGCTTGAGCGCCGCGGTCAAGGAAGGCTGGGACATCATGGCGCCGATTCCATCCTGTGTACTGATGTTCCGGCAAGAAATCCCGCTGATGTTTCCTGACGAAGCGGAGGTGCAGGAGGTGAAGGCGCACATCTTCGATCCGTTCGAGTATCTGATGCATCGCCACAAGGCCGCCTTGCTTGATACGCGATTCAAGCAGCCGCTGGGCAAGCTGGCCTATCACGCGCCGTGCCATCAGCGCGTGCAGAATATCGGGCCGAAGACGCGCGACTTTCTGGCGCTGATTCCCGGCACCGAGATCGAGCTCATCGAGCGTTGCTCAGGGCACGACGGCACCTACGGCGTGCGCAGCGAAACTTATGAATTGTCGATGAAGCTGCTGAAGCCGGTCGTCAGCCGCGCAAAAAATGCCGAGCCGGATTTCGTCACCAGCGATTGTCCGATGGCCGCCGACCATATCGCTCACGGCATGGGCGATGGCCGTTCAGCGCTGCACCCGGTGTCTTTGGTCCGCAGGGCTTATGGACTATGAGCCATAAACTGACCCTCGATGATCTGCTGAAACTGGAAGACTACGCCGCGCAGCGTCCGGCGTTCCGTACCCGCGTGCTGGAGCACAAGCGTGCGCGCAAGCTGCACCTCGGCGAGCACATGACGCTGTTGTTCGAGGATCGCCTGACCATCCAGTACCAGATACAGGAGATGCTGCGCATCGAGCGCATCTTCGAGCCGGCGGGCAAGCAGGAGGAACTGGATGCTTACAACCCGCTGATTCCCGATGGCTGCAACTGGAAAGCGACCTGCCTGATCGAATTCGAGGATGAGCGCGAGCGCCACAAGCGGCTGGCGGAGTTGAAAGGCATCGAGCAACGGATCTGGACGCAGGTGCAAGGGCAGGCAAAAGTGCCGGCCATCGCCGACGAGGACATGGAGCGCAGCAACGAGCAGAAAACCTCTGCCGTGCATTTTCTGCGCTTTGAACTGCAACCGGCGATGATCAAGGCCCTGCGCAACGGCGCTGCCTTGCAGTTTGGCGTCGATCATCCGCAGTACCGGCAGGCGCAGGCCGTATCCGACACCGTGCGCGCCGCGCTGCTGGCGGACCTGGCAATCTAGTCGCCGGAGCGACGCAGATTCGCGTACCACTGCCCGCTGACGACGAAGCGCGGAAACGTGACGAACTGTTCCGCGATGATCCGCTGCACATGGCTGGCCATGTCCTTGTAGGGTTCGGGCGGTATTTTCTCCAGTTCATGCCCCTTGCCCTGGGCAAACAGCGAGAGCCCGATCAGCAGTGCGCCGCCCAGCGTGTGCAGCAATCCCGACAGCAGTAGCGCCGAGAGAAAATCGAGCGCGCCCAGCCAGAACACCGGCACCGCGATGATGTGGATGATCAGATTGGCGTGGTTGCGGTGCCGCTGCGGATAATCCCGCCACTGCCATTCCAGCAGCTCGGAGAAATTCATGGCGTCATGCCCTGTCCGGTCGGGTCGGTATGCCAGGCCGGCGGTGGCAGGGCGCCGCTCCAGCCCTTCGCGCGGTGCTCCGCGCTGACGTGGGTATAGACGCCGCCGCGGACATTGAACACGGCGGTCAGGCGCATGAAGCGCGGCTGTGTGGCCGACACCAGGTCGTCGAGAATCCGGTTGGTCACGGCTTCGTGAAATGCGCCTTCGTCGCGGAAGCTCCAGATATACAGCTTCAGCGATTTCAGTTCGACGCAGAGTTTGTCGGCGACATACTCGAGGTACAGCGTCGCAAAATCCGGCTGACCGGTTTTCGGGCAGAGGCAGGTGAATTCGGGCAGCCGCATGCGGATGCTGTAGTCGCGCTGCGGTGCCGGATTGGGAAAAGTCTCGAGTGCTTTGCTGGATTTTGTGGTCATGATGGGGTCCGGGAGCCGTCATTGCGCCACCCGCTCTCGATGGTTTGGCTTGGAATATTGTTATAAATAATATAATAATTAAAATATAATTATATTATATATAACAAGATTGATCTTGAATTGCCGCAGAGCGGGTGGCGGTCAGACGTTGATTGTGAAGATGTCAGAGCGATAATTTACACTACCGGCCTTTCAAGCCGCCCACCTACGAACGAACGTCCGCGACCCGGACCTTCATCACACGACAATAAATGCGACTTTCTGGCATCAAAATCGCCGGCTTCAAATCCTTTGTGGACCCGGTGCAACTCCCGCTACCGGCCAACCTCACCGGCATCGTCGGCCCCAATGGTTGCGGCAAATCCAACGTCATCGACGCGGTGCGCTGGGTGCTGGGCGAAGCCAGCATCAAGAATCTGCGCGGCGCCGAGGCCGAGGATGTCATCTTCAATGGCTCGAAATCGCGCAAGCCGGTGGGCCGCGCCAGCGTCGAGCTGATTTTCGACAACAGCGACGGACAGATCGCCGGCCCGTTTGCGGCATATGCGGAAATCGCGGTGCGCCGCGAACTGACCCGCGACGGCAATTCGCAGTATTACCTCAACGGTCGCAAGTGCCTGAAGCGCGATGTCACCGATCTGTTCCTGGGCACCGGGCTCGGCGGCAAGAACCAGTACGCGATCCTCGAGCAGGGCACGGTCTCGCGCATGATCGAAGCCAAGCCGGAAGAACTGCGTTACTGGCTTGAAGAAGCGGCCGGAATTTCCAGATATAAAGATCGGCGTCGGGAAACCGAGAGCCGCATCAAGCAGACCCGCGAAAATCTTGCGCGTCTGAACGATCTGCGCACGGAAATCCAGCAGCGTCTCGAAGTACTGCAGAAGCAGGCGGCGAACGCCGAAAAATACAAGGAGTTCAAAACCCAGGAACGGCAGCTGCGTGCGGAAATCCTCGCCCTGCGCCAGCGCGCGCTGACCGCACAATCCGCTTCCCACGAAACCAGCATCGCCGCACTGGAGCAGGCGCTGGAGCAGGCGCGTGCGCAAGTCGGCACGACCGAGGCCGCGCGCACCGCGGCAGAAGTCGAGCAGCGTGTCGCCGGTCAGGGTTTGAACGAGGTACAGAGCAAGGTCTACGCGGCCGAGGCGGCGCTGGCACGGCAGGAGCAAAGCCTGACGCATGCGCGTGAATTACAGACGCTCAAGGCGCGTGAACTGGAAGAACTGCTGCGTCGCGCCGGTGAAGTCGAACGCCGCAGCCAGGCCGAACAAAAGCGCCTCGAAGAACTCAAGCACTCGCTGGTGGCGTTGGAGCAGCAGGCCAAAAATTCCGAGCAGCGCGAGAGCGAAGCACAGGGTGCGCTGATTGAGGCGGAAGAAGCTTCTCAG
Organism: Stenotrophobium sp.; assembly: GCA_050740035.1. Classification (GTDB taxonomy): domain Bacteria; phylum Pseudomonadota; class Gammaproteobacteria; order Nevskiales; family Nevskiaceae; genus Stenotrophobium. The sequence continues at coordinate 10,514 of JBOICJ010000187.1, forward strand.
AAAGAACAGAATCGCTGGGAGGAATTCACCCAGCGGGCCGAGACGCCGCTGTTCCAGACCGAAGGCGAGCGCGTGCGCGTGCAGCAGATGGAACGTGCGCAGTTGCAGATCGATGAGCGTTACAAGCGGCTCGGCGCCGAACAGCAGTCGCTGAATATCGGCCCGATCAAGGCCAGCCTTGCGGAAGTCGACGCCGAGCTGGGCACGCTGAATGCCGAGCTGTCGGATTCGCAGGAACGGCTGCAGGCTCTGGACCGCGACCTGCAATTGTTGCGCGACGAGCGCTCTGGCGCCGAAGCGACCCTGCATGAAGTGCGGCAAGCGCTGCAATCCGCACGCGGCCGGGTCTCCTCACTGGAAACGCTGCAACACGCAGCGCTGCGCCAGGATGACGCCGAACTCAACACCTGGCTGCGTCAACACGCGATTCACGAGTTGCCGCGTCTGGCCTCGGCACTTCAGGTTGAAGCCGGCTGGGAAACCGCGGTCGAGCACGTGCTGGACGGTCTGTTGCAGGCGCCGCTGCTGCCGGGGCTGGCCGGACGCATGCGCGGTATTCCCACGGCGCCAACCGCTGGTGCGGTGCTGATGGATGAGCGTAGCGGCGGCCAGGCTGCGGCCGGAACCTTGTCGGCCCATGTTCACGGGCCTGCGGCCGTGATGGATTTTCTGGGCGGCGTGTACAAGGCAGAATCGCAGGATGCCGCGCTGGCACGCGTCGATACGCTGGCTGCGGGCGAGTCGGTCATTACCCAGGATGGCATCTGGCGCGGACGCGGCTGGGTGCGTTATCCGCGTCGCGACCAGAATCGCAGCGGCGTGATCGCGCGCGGCCAACTGCTCAAGCAACTCAAGCAGCAGGTCGAAGAACAAACCCAGCGAGTCCTCGATCAGGAAAAACTGCTGGGCGATTTGCGCGGCCGTATCCAGACGATGGAAGTCGAGCGGCGCGACAAGGCCGGGCGTTACGATCAGGCTCGTGCGCGACAGGCACAGCGACTGGCATTCCGTCAGGCGCAGGCGGTGCGTCTCGAGCAGACTGAAGCGCGCATGGCGGCATTGAACAAAGACCTGGAAAACCTTGGCAAGCAGCGCGAACAGCAGGAACAGGAACTGCGCGAGACCCGCGAGCGTCTGACGAGTCTGGAGGAAATGGCCCGGCAGTTGCGCGACGAGCGCACGCAGATCCAGCAAGCGCTGGCGCGCACCCGCGATGCCGTGCAGCGCGCACGCATGGCTTCGGCGCAGGCGACGCAATCGCGCAACGAGCTGAATGTGCAGATGGCCGGCAAGCACAGCGCGCTCGGTGCGATGGAAAACAGCCTGCGCGATCTGGCGGCGCAATTGTCGGCGCTGGTCGCGCAGCGCGAAGCGCAGCAGCAAGCCGCCGCCGAGCTGGACCTGCCGCTGCAAAACCAGTCGCAGACCGTCGAGCAGGCCAAGGCCGAGGTGCAGTCGGCGCGCGAGCATTTGCGCGGCGCAAGGGAAAAGCTCGAGGCCTGCGAGGCTGCATTGATCGCCACGGTTACCGCGGCGCGAGCGGTCGAGCAGGCCAAGGATGCGGCGCTGGAACGATTGCAGGCCGCACGCATCGAGTTTGAAAATCTGCGCGCACGCCGCGAAGGTCTTACCGCGCAGTTGGCGGAAACCGGGCTCGACCAACAAGCCTTGTTCGCAGGTCTCGCGGACGATGCCAGTGCCGAAAACTGGGAAGAAAAACTGGCCTCGGTACTGCGCCGCATCGAACGTCTGGGTGCGATCAATCTTGCCGCGATCCAGGAACTGGAAGAAGCGCAGGCGCGCGAAAAATATCTGGGCGATCAGCACGCCGACCTGCATGGCGCGCTGGAGACGCTGGAAGAGGCGATTCGCAAGATCGATGCCGAAACCCAGACCCGCTTCAAGGAAACCTTCGACAAGGTCAACGAGGTCTTCAAGGATCGTTTCCCCAAGTTGTTCGGCGGTGGTGAGGCCTATCTGGAACTGACCGGCGACAACCTGCTGGATACCGGCGTGCGCGTCATGGCGCGGCCGCCGGGCAAGCGCAACAGCACCATCCACCTGCTGTCGGGCGGCGAGAAGGCGATGACCGCGGTGGCGCTGCTGCTGGCGTTGTTCCAGCTCAATCCCGCACCGTTCTGCCTGATGGACGAGGTGGATGCGCCACTGGACGACGCCAACGTCACGCGGTTTTGCGAGATTGTGCGAGAGATGTCGCATAACGTACAATTTATTATCATTACGCACAACAAGATCACGATGGAACTCGCCGCACATTTACATGGTGTCACGATGCAGGAACCCGGGGTTTCGCGTCTGGTCAGTGTCGATGTCCAGCAAGCTGTAGAACTGGCCGGTGAGCCTGAACCAAAAGTAGCTGAGGCCTGAGCATGAGCGCATTGCAATGGGCGTTGTTGATTGTCGGGGTCGCGGTGGTTGTACTGGTTTATTTTTTCAGCCGGCGCGAGAAGCCGTCCAAGCCGCAATCCCGGCAGTGGACGCCGCCGGTGGTGACAGCCCCGCGCAATCCGGGTGGCGACCAGATGGAGATTTTCGGCAGCACCGGCGAGTTCGATGAATTCGGCGTA